>CAZQWN010000020.1:14880-30151 GCA_964596915.1 uncultured Methanobrevibacter sp. | reverse complement strand
TGGAGCCGGTTACAACCCTTTTAACAAATGTAAGTAATATAACTGTTTATATGGCGGGCATTTACTTTTTATCAGTTGGTGAAATACAGCTGGGAACCCTATTGGCGTTTATTATGTATGGACAATTACTAACAAAACCTATTAAAAAGCTCAGTACATCTATGGCTTCTATTGAAACTTCATTTTCAAGCATCAAAAGGATATTTGCGATTATTGATTATCGTAAAGATGTATAACTGAACTTTAATCAGGTTTTATGTAAAAATATAGCTTTTAAACCTTTTTTATTTTTTGTATATTGTAATTTTCACTTTTACCATTGTTATTTATCGAAGTATTTTACCAAAAGTTTATGGCAAAAATTTTTTCATCCAATTTTCATAATAGCGCAAAATAAAAAGAAAACAAAGCCAATTAGAAACACTAAAAACAAAAAACACAGAAACAATAAACAAAGAAAAAAATAAAAGGAAAAGGACAAATCGGAAGACCCTCAATAATGATAAAAAAGAAACAAATCCATAAAACAAAATAAGGGAATCAAACAATAAAAAACAAAAAATACAGAATAGATACCAAAAATCTAAAACAACAGGACAACTTACATGATGAATGCAGTACTAAAATCTCAGAAATGTTTCAAACAGACACAATATCAAGTGCAAACAGAAAATTCAACGCACTATACAACAGAAGACAATATTTACTACAAGATATTAGCGATTACTTAGAAAAATTCAAAAAAGACAAAGACAAATTATTTAATTACTTTAGAAAATGATAACAAACAATTTACTCGAAGGATTTTACAAATACGCAATGGAAAAATACTATAAAAGAAGATTCATAACTCCAGAAGGCATTGACATGTTTTTAGACTTAAATGAAATAAAATGGTACGAAGAAGTAGTTTTCCAACAAGAAATAGAAATACCAACACAAAATCTCTGGGAGGAACTAATCAGAAATTACACCAACCCATATTATTTTCAACTTTGCCACCTATTTCCAATATTTTGCTCTAAAACACCACTCATTTTATTATCGGAGAAAATATGAACCTTTAAACCTTTATTTATAATATTATCCATAAAAAATGCCCTACATTAAAATCTGCATATCAAAACGACAAAAAAGATTTTTTTATAATAAATAATATTTTCAACGTTTTAAACTACGTATATGATTTAACAAAATTATTGACCAACCCAAAGTAAATATATATTATAGAATATTTTAATAAAGATAAAAACTTAACTTATAATTGATGATACATAATGATTTAAATAATAATCTGACTGATAGGCATGTTGCGATTACGGATGGTGTTTTTGCAATTGCAATGACTATTCTTGTTTTAGAAATTGCAGTACCAACAATATCAGATATTACTTCAGGGCTTGTTTTAAAAGATTATTTGATAAACTATTTGGTTCCTGCAATTTTCATATATTTTATAAGTTTTTACTTGGTATTTAACTTCTGGGAAACCAATGTTTTGCTTTTCAATTTTAAAAAGATAAATCACACAGCATTAATATTAAACATGTTCACATTGGCAACTGTGTGTTTAATACCTTTTGCAACAGGTTTTCTTTTTGAATTTTACCAGTATTCTGAAGTGAACATATTCTTTTCGTTATTGATACTGACAATAAGTTTATTATATGTCATGATATTTATCCTGCTTATTAGAGATAATTTTAAAGATTATTTCGATAAAAAAGATGAAATACAAACTGCAATATCTAATAATTATGAAGAAGGTATGGAATTTAAAAATTTAAAATTATATATTAAGGGAGTTACATTAACCTTGTTCTACATATTGATGACACCTGTTCTCGCTTCATTACTGTCTCTTGTCTTGGCATTCATATCACCTTTATTAAGTTTGTTTTCATTCTTATTAGTTTTGGTTTTAAGATTCTTTATTCGTATGCGACGTATGGCTAAAGATAATCTGGAAAATCTGGAATTAAATGATGAAGAACGGGAATTTATCAGAAATATTAGAAATAGTATTTATGGCGATTGAATTGGGCAATGATTAGTATTAAAAAATTTTTAAAAGTGCGTGATATCGAAATTTGTTTGGATGATACTGAAATAGGCGAAAATACAATATTACTGTTTCATGGTTTAACAGGAAGTAAGGAAGGAATGTATCCGATTAGGGATATGTTAAAGAATAAATTCAGAGTTATTTCAATTGATACAAGAGGTCATGGGGAATCCGCCCGTCCTGACCAGTATAATCTTGATGACCACGCTCATGATGCTCATGAAATCATTAAACAGTTGGATTTGAAAAAAGTTACTATTTTAGGTTATTCCATGGAATCTTATATTGCTCTTAGAACTGCCGAATTATATTGAGAAGATATTGACCATTTGATTTTGCTGTGCACTAAACCAAGTGGTGAGACATCATCAGTGGCAAGGCTTTTAAATGAAGCTGATCTTGATATAACCCATGTAAGTCAGGAAGAAATGATGCAAGTTATATTAAAAGCCAGTGTGGCAAAATAACATAAACCAGAAAAACAAATGCAATAAGTAAAAACAGATTCCCTGCTGTAAATATGAAAATAGTCATATCCGACAAATTGGGCTTGTGATAAAAAGTATTTAATAATCAAAATATAAACGGTTATGTAATGAGTTTTGAGTCACATTTAGCGGATGTTTGGTTGGAAAATATTAAAAAGTTGGATGATATAAATCATCTGAAACATGGTGAAATCTACGCTGGAGATGGCAGTGTTCAGAATTTTCAGATTAACGATAATGTTGTTGGTAGTCGTGTTGAAGGAGCTCCCGGCGATTTTTTTAATGTAAAAATTAAATTTAAGAAATTATCTACTCGGGATAAGGGCAAATTAAATAAACTAATAAGGGAAAATCATCAGCTGCAGAATAAAATTTTAAATGATGGGGTGCCAAGGGAATTATTTGACAGTAATGTGAAAATTATTCCAGACTCTTTAAAAGATTTTAAAATGTCTTGTAATTGTAAAAATAAAGGATTATTCTGTAAACATAAAGCTAGTGTATTTCATTATCTTTCAAAAGAAATACGTAAAAATCCATTTTTAATTTTAACTTTAAGAGATTATCATGTTGAAAAAATATTCGACTCAAGTAAAAGTGAAATACCTTCAATTGACGGATTGATGGCTGAAAGAAGGGAGTTTAGAGAACATGGCGATGCGGATATTGATGAAATTCCATTGCTGATTAATGATTTCAAATTCCTGCTTAATGGACATTCAGGATTTTTTTCAAGCTCAACATTATCATTTAAGGATATCTTAATAGACACGCTAAAGGAGTTTTCCATTCTGATACAAAAGGTAAACAAGAATGTTGTTATCGATTCGTTTTATGTTCATTATATTAATTTTGGAGATTCACTTGACCAGAAAACCGATGATTTGGAGCATATCTTTCAAAAGAAATGGTATAACCCTCAAAATTGGAAACAATTCCGTTTGAACATTGATAAAAATTATAATGTCGTCAATTTCGAAACAGGAATTCCTTTGCATTTTAAAATAAAAAACCTGAAACATGCACTTTTTGCATTATTTGCTGAATTCAAGTTCTCCGACATAAGCAAGTACAATAAGGATTTGCAGTTTTTCAATGAACTGTACCGTGTGACTTCAGGACTGATATATAAAAATGCGTTGATTCCCCAATTTTTCAAATTAAAAAATGGGGAACATGCTGTAAGATGGATTCCTTCATCCGATAAGGGGGTGTCTGAGTTGATTGACAATTTAGCCTGCAAATGTCCAGATAACTTAATATCCTATGAAGGCAATCCTTTGGGCAAATATGAACAGGTTTGTGTGGCTATTTCACTATTTTTCTCAGGCTTTTCCGCGTATGCATCATACAATTCAAATTCCTCAATAATCAGGACGATGAAAAATAATATGTATTACCAGTTATTTTTCTTCAAAAGCCAAAAGTTCCACATCATGGGTGATGAAAAATCAATCAGTAACTGGCTGGCTCCACTGTTTGAAAATGATAACAACTATAAGTTTATTCTGGAAGTCGCACAGAAGGATGAAATGTTTGTCATTGATTCAAAAGTGATTATTGAGGATGAAACATTAATTCTAAAAGACATTATAAAATCAGGCCAATATCCCGCAATCATTAGACACTCAAAATTAATAACTGACATATTTGAAAGGTACGGGTGGGAAGTTGATTTGGCCAGTGAACTGAAGGTTGACATTAATGGGTTTATGGATTTCAGCTCATCTATTATTCACAGATTTGAAAAGAATGGTATTGATGTAGTTCTGCCGGAGGAGTTGAGGATTGCAAAAAGTGCAAAATTGTCACTGATGAGCGATGAGGAGACATTGTCAAAAACATCACTTACTTTGGATGATTTAAACAAATTTGACTGGAAGGTGGCTATTGGGGATGAAACATTCTCATTAACTGAATTTGAAAATCTTTCACATCACTATAACGGTTTAGTTAAACTGAACAACAGATATCTGAAAGTAAATGCTGAAGATTTGCACAACATTGATTTTCAAACGGATTTCATTCCAATCAATCCGACCCAGAATGATTTGATGCATTTCATATTGAGTGGGGATATAGAAAAATTTGACATTGGAGTGAACGATAAATTATCCGAGCTGATTGATGATCTGTTTGACTTTGAGGATGTTGAAGTTCCCGATTCACTTCACGGAGAGTTAAGGGAGTATCAAAAAGTAGGATTTTCATGGCTATATCAGAATATGAAGATAGGATTCGGATCAATTCTTGCAGATGACATGGGTCTTGGAAAAACGATACAGGTTCTAACAACAATATTGTATCTGAAAGAACATGATTTAATTGAAGGTAATGTTTTGATAATAGTTCCTACAAGTCTTCTTACAAACTGGCAAATGGAAATAGAGAAATTCACGCCTACACTCACATCACACATATATCATGGCCCTGACAGGGCACTGTCTGATGAAGACACAGATATAATATTGACATCTTATGGGATGGTGCGTCAGGATTTTGAAATTTTAAATGATTTAAATATTTTTTTATGTGTGGTAGATGAAGCGCAAAACATTAAAAATCCATCAACCAAGCAGACAAAGGCCATCAAGGCACTTGAAGCAAAACACAAGATGGCTCTGTCAGGAACTCCAATTGAAAATCGCTTATCTGAATACTGGTCAATTTTTGACTTTATAAATAAAGGATATCTCTATACTTTAAGGATTTTCAATGAAAGGTTCATAAAGCCGATTGAAAATGAACATGATATGGAATCATTGGAGGCATTTAAAAAAATAACCTCTCCTTTTATACTCAGACGTCATAAAAACGATAAAAACATTATAAAGGATTTGCCTGATAAGTTTGTAAATGATATCTACTGTAATTTGACAGTCAAACAGGCTGCAATGTATGAAGAAACATTGAACGTATTGCTGAGGGATGTTGAGCAAAGTGAAGGGATAGCTCGCAAAGGCCTTGTCCTGAAATTGATCACATCACTTAAACAGATTTGCAATCACCCTGCACAATACTCCAATTCCAAAAATATGAGTATAGATGAGTCCGGTAAAATGGAAGTGTTAATCAGTATTCTGGAAAATATTCTGGATAATGATGAAAAGGTGATAATATTCAGCCAGTATGTTAAAATGGGTGAAATACTTAAAAAACTAATTGAAAAGGAATTCGGTGAGGAAGTATTATTTTTCCATGGACAGCTGTCACGTAAAAAAAGGGATGACATGGTTGATAAGTTTCACAACAGTGTTAAAAATAGAATCATGGTATTGTCACTTAAGGCAGGTGGGACCGGCCTTAACTTAACCGCTGCCCAAAATGTGATACATTATGATTTATGGTGGAATCCTGCAGTTGAAAATCAGGCAACCGACCGTGCATACAGAATAGGTCAGGAAAATAATGTCATGGTATATCGATTCATTACAAGAGGCACCTTTGAAGAGAGAATCAATCAGATTCTTATGGAAAAAATAGAATTGGCTGAAATAGCTATTGATTCCCAGGAATCATTCATCACTGAAATGAGCAATGATGATTTAAATGAAATGTTGAAGTTACGCAGATTTGAATGATTTCAACTTTAATGAATAATTTTGCATGACAAAATATTATTATGTACTGAGAGTAAATATTTATATGGGCATTTGTATTAATTAAAATCGTTAAAATTTTAGGGGTGCCCGGAAAAGTGGTGTTTATCATGTCAGGTTATAAAATCAGATTTCAGTTATATAGTAATATTGAATCATGGCGGGAGCTCAGCATTCCCAAAAACATTAACTTCAAGCAGCTGCACGGAATAATTCAGAAACTATTCGGATTTGATGATTATCACAATTATGAATTTCAAATACCTCATGATTTGCCTGATAGCGATTATATTGATTTGAACAATATCCAAAGGACAATTGATTATTCCGATTGTGAAAATGTTGACATTTGCGAAATATTTGATGAATATTCAATAGCAATGTATGTGTATGATTTTGGAGACAATTGGGAGATAATTGTCCATAAGTTGGAAGATATTGATTATGACAAGAAAACTGCTTTAATAACAGATTATGGTGGAAAATATAATCCTGTTGATGATATGGGTGGATTAATGGTATTTGAAGAGATTGTTGAGGCTATTGAAGATGATGAACTCGATTATATTTTGGAGGAGTATGGTCTTCGCAAAGGCGATTTAACCAAAATGGATTTTGAGAAGAAATATAAAATCGGATCTAAGATTATAATTAAATAAATGAGTTTAAGGGTGTTTCGAAAAATGCGGTTTTTATGATGAAATCATAGGGGACAGTGATGATTTGTCAGATTATTTTGAAGGTATGATTGATGACAGAATGGTGGACAGGAAAAAAGCCGTTAAAATCAGAAATCAGTTAAAAAAGGAATATGAAAATGGTGAAGTTACAGATCAGAGTTTGGCATTAAGGGTTTCATTTTTACTTAGTAAATATGAACATAAGATGAATATGGAAACATTTGATGATATTGCTGTGCAATTTGATAACTTCTGTCCATATTGTCACAGTCAGGTAAGTGTTTCAAGCAAGTATTGTCAAACCTGCGGGTATTCAATTTCAAATATGGGTTCAGTAAGTCTCAGTGATGCTAAAAAGGATATTTAACGGAAATATTTTTTAATTATAGTAACTTAACAATTGATGGATGGTATTTTTCTTTAAAATTTTTTTGCAGTGATTCCTCTTTACATTTCGTATTAAAGATAATATGTGATTCTTCATTTTATGGATATTTCAAATACTTTCAACAGGATTAAACCATGGAGAAATATTCTGGTATATATAAAAGATAGATATTTAATGTTTTTGCAATATCGGGGACGTGGACACATGTATTGCCTAAATATAACATATGCTACCTATTTTGGAATATTTGATAAATTTCTAAGTCTTTAATCATTTAATATATGTAATCTTTTTTAGTTTGTTTTATTTTAATTGGATTTTCTGTTGATTCTCTTTTACAGTGTTTTCCTAATTTTCTATCAAGAATTGAGGATTTATCATTTTTATTTTGTTTCATTGATCTTAAAATTTTTCAGAAAATTCCTCGTTATTTTCATATTTCCCTTTTGATAAATCATAATTGTTTATTATATAATTTAATAATTCTATGTCTTGTTCTTCATGTGAATAAAAATTTCTTATTTTAAATAGTGATTTACCAAATTCAAATTCATTTAAATTTTTTATATCAAATAATAATGATTCACAATTAAATCATAAAATGCCTAAAAAATTCACCGAAAATAATTTAGCCGTTATTTGTACAGTATTTTTCACCTTCAGGATAAATGCATTTTTCAGTCCCAATTCCTGTTTTTATTGTTGATTCATCAAGTGCAATAACAATGTCATGATTGTTATTCTTGCAAAATCAATGTTTTTTTTTTAAATTTCTTCCCCATTTTCTGGTGCTTCTCTGAATTTTGGTCTTGATTTGCTGTAATCAAATCCTAATTGCCTTACAATATTGCAAACATGAGGCAAACTAAATTCAATTCCAAAATCGTCTTTTGAATATCAGTCATAGTTACATTTTCGCTTTCAATCAGCATTTGTTTGAATTGTACTTTATTTTCTTCAGATAATTTTGATGGTTTTCCACCACTAAAATTAGGAATCAAACCATTTAAACCTTCATTTTCGCAAGCTCTAGCCCACCGGTTTATTGTTCTATAACTAACTCCAAATATTTCTCCTGTTTCTTTATGATTGTGGCCAACTGATATTAATTTCATTGCAATCAATCGTTGATAATACCTAATTGGATAATCAAGAGATTTTAAAGTTTCATCCAATTCTTATTCATCCATTACATTAAATATTTCAATTTTACTTTTTTTAGGCATAATACATGTCTAAACTAGTATAAAAGACATCACAAAAGTTAGTTAAGTTACTATATATTATAAAATTTTTTTAAACAGTATTCTTTTCAAAGCTTATTTATAATATGAAACATATAAATTTATGTTAATATTATTTTGGCTGATGGTCGAATAATATTGTGAAAATATTGTTGTACAATATAATTATATAAATTGAATAGAATGAAAGATATCGATGAGGAACTCTTCAAAAATAAAATTGATTGATGAAGGCGACTTGTCGACGAGTATATGGGTTTTTGACTCGAATATGCTCAAAAAATTTTATCTTCGGATTAAATGATCTGTAGATATATTGTGGTATCGATGATATCAGAAAAAGCAATGGAGAATTAACATTGGAAAAATTTGTGTCAATATTGAATTGATGCGGTTTTTTGTTGTAAATGGATGTGGAATAATATTTAATGAGGTAATGTAGTTGAATTTTTTTGGAAACCCTGTTGTCGAATTTGATTGAGTATAGAATATATTTTAATAGTATGTATGTTAAGCGATAAGTGTATTAAAATAACCTACTCAATTATTTTAATAATCTTTGATTATTATCAATGGTTGTTTTTGGTTTTTTAATATGATTTATCTTATCAATCATTTTAAATCGTTTTAGGCGGTTTGTGTATGGTTGATTTATCTGTTAAGATATATTCTATTTAAAAATATATTTTCTACAATATATTTTTTTCATTTGTATTTTTTAAGGCCCTAGTTAGTGTAAGGTCTGTTTAATAGGTATTATTTTCACAATCGGATTAGTACTTAAAATCTAATTGTGGAAAACATTTATATGCTACTTTTTTATTATATATATAATAGCACATTATGTGCTTCTTTCATAATATTCTAATTTTAGATATAATTTTTTGTATGCAAGTTTTTCAAAAAGTTCACGAAATTAATTTAAAGAGGTGAATGATGAAGAATGACGCTAAATTTTTGCTTATTGCTTTAATATTGGTGATGCTTTCAACAGGAGCTGTTGCAGCTGCTGAAGATGTTGCTGATGTTAGTGATTTAGCGGAAGTTTCGAGTGATCATGCTGTTTCACTTTCTCAAACCGATGTTTTGGAAATTGACAGCAGTTATGATGCGGATAACTCGGATAATTCAGTAATAAACAATACTGGAACAAAGATTGAAAATAATAACACTGAGATTTTAAAGGCCAGTAATGATCCTGAACCTGTTCTTTCATCTACTATTGAAGTAGAGGGCGATACTTTTGAAGATATTCAAAATGCTATCGATAAGGCTTACATCGGTGATGTGATTTTATTAATGGGTAGAACATATACTGGATCTGGTACTTCGATTAAAATTGATTTGGGAATAAATGATGAGATAACAATACTTGGTGGGTCCAGTTTAACGGATACTTCCATGGCTACATTGGATGCAGGTTATAGTTCAAGAATTTTTGACATTGATGGTTTTAATATTACAATGGCCAACTTAATTATAAAAAACGGATATGCACCAGCTCGTGGTGGATTAACATACAGTGGTGGTGGAGTGTATGTCAATGATAATGCTAAGGATTGTTTATTTGAAAACTGTTCTTTTATAAATAACAATGCTAGGTATAAAAATTATGGTGGATATAATGGTGGAGCAATTTATATAAGTAGTTCTGCTGAGGACATTGTAATTAAAAATTCTAATTTCACTAGCAACCATGCGTATTCCGGTAGTGCAATAGTAATTTATGCAAACAATACTTTAGTTGAAAATTGTACTTTTATTGATAACTTTGCTGAAGTTCATGCTGCAGTAGCTATTCTAGGAAATGCGGGATATAATAAAATTAAAAATTGTACTTTCATTGGTAATGAGGTTGATGAGTCTGGTGATGCTAGTGGTGGTGCAATATTTATTTTTGGTTCAGATAATTCAGTTGAAAATTGTACTTTTAAAAATAACTTAGCATATCTTTATGGTGGCGCAATACATATTGTGACTAATATGGAAAATTGTTCTGTTTTAAATTGTATTTTTATCAATAACACTGTCACTTCAACTTCTAAAGGTCGTGGTGGTGGAGTTGCTTGTTATAGTAATTATGGAATCATTGCGAATTGTACTTTTGTTGGTAACACTGCTCCTACTTGGGGCGGAGGATTGGTACTTGGTGGACAAGATAATGGTATATTTACTGGATTAGATTATTTAGTTGAAAATTGTACTTTTATTAATAACACTGCTAAAGCCAATGGTGGTGGATTTTATTCAGGTGGAAATCACTCTTCATTTAAAAATTGTACTTTGATTAATAACACTGCTGTAAATGGTGGTGGAGTATATATAACAGGTAATGCAAGATATTTTTTAATTTTAAATTGTACTTTGATTAATAACACTGTTTCTAATAATGGTGGTGGATTATGGATTAATGGAGAATATACTGTTGTTGAAAATTGTACTTTGATTAATAACACTGCTTCTATTAATGGTGGTGCATATTTTAGTAATACCAATCATTTAACCATTCTGGGATCTGATTTGATTAATAACACTGCTGAAAATGGTGGTGGAATATTTATTAGTAAAGGAAATAATTTAGTTGAAAATTGTACTTTGATTAATAACTCTGCTACTTCTGCTGGTGGAATATATATTAATGGGGGATATAATTTAATTAAAAACTGTACTGTAATAAACAACACTGCTAAAACATTTTCCGGTGGTGTTGAAATTGTAGGTTCATATAACATAATAGATGATTCTAAATTTTACAACAACACTGCTCAAACTTATGCGGGTGCTGTTCATATTAAAGGTGTAAACACCGTTATAGAAAACTCAGATTTAAAAGATAATAACGCAACTCAGGGTGGAGCAATCTATCTTGAAGGGGATAATGCAAAAGTTGATTTTTGTAATTTCACAGATAACAATGCAATTGAGGGGGGTGCATGTTATATTCAGGGATATAAAGCGGAAATATATAATTCCATATTCACAGATAACAATGCAACCCATAGTTTAGGCACCGTAGCTGACAATTCTTCTTTAGTCACTAATGGTGGTGCAATTCATGTTAGAAGTGATAATGTTTTTATAATCAACGATACTTTTGAAAATAACTCTGCAGAGGGTACTTATCCTTCATCTGGATTTGGTGGAGCAGTATACCTTCTCGGAGACGATAGTGTATTTGAAAATGACAACTTCACTGAAAATTATGCAGTTAAAGGTGGTGCTGTATATATCGGTGGGGACAATGTCGATGCTGAAAACATGACTTTCCATGGAAATGAGGCAATCCTCGGTGGAAGTGTATATATTGAAGGTAATACTGTCCAAATACTAAAAGCTAACTTTACAGATAACAATGCTATTCAGGGTGGTGCTGCCTTTATTGAAGGTGACTATGTAAACATTACTGATTCAAACTTTGACAGTAATGTTGCTTCATATGATTCTAATTTAGATTTAACTGGTACTGCTGGTCTTAACAGTCTCGGTGGTGCTATTGCTATTAAAGGTGATTATGTAAATATTATAGAAAGTAATCTAACTAATAATAAAGCTATTGGTACTAAAGAAGGAGATGGTTTAGGTGGTGCTATTGCTATTAGAGGTAGTGATGTTACCATTACAAGGAACTATAATGTAACATATAATGAAGCTGTCTATGGTGGTGCAATATATGTAAATGGTGCCAATACTGATATTGAATATATTAATTTTATAACTAATGTGGCTGTTCGTGGTGGTGCTATATGTATAAACGGTACTAATAGTACTGTTGAACATAATTACTTCTATGACAACAATGCTACACATAATTTAAGTTTTACTATGACTGATGCATTAAAGTCATTAACTACAAGGGGTGGCGCTATTGCTATTAAAGGTGATGATGCGACTATTGTAGATAATAACTTTACTTATAATGCAGCTATTGCAATTAATCCTGATGGTGGTAAAGGTGGTGCTATTGCTATTGATGGTTATCTAACTAATGTTACCAATAACATATTTGATCAGAACGAAGCTGTTTATGGTGGTGCCATATATATTAATGGTACTAATACAACAGTGAATGATGCTAACTTTACCTATAATAATGCTATACGTGGAGGGGCTTTGTATGTAAAAGGTCTCAACACTACTGTAACTAATTCCAACTTTGAACAAAACAATGCAACACATGCACTGACATATGCATTATCTGATGAACTTCTTAAGTTAACTGCTATGGGTGGTGCAGTTGATATTGAAGGAAATAATACTAACTTCGATAACATTAACTTTACAAAAAATACCGCAATTGGTGTAAATGTTAATGGTGGGTTAGGTGGAGCAATATATGTTAGTGGTTTTGATACAGAAATAACAGATGCTGACTTCAAATATAACGAAGCTATTATGGGTGGTGCTATATACATCAACGGTACTTTAAACCATATCAATGAAACAAACTTCACTTATAATAATGCTATTCGTGGCGGAGCAGTATTTACAACTGCATCAAAAACAACAATTAACTCTTCTAATTTCAAATACAACAACGCTACACATAATTTAAGATATGCTGTCAGCAGTGAATTATACAATTTGACTGCTGTTGGTGGTGCTATTGGAATTCATGGTGATGATATAACTGTCCTAAATTCAACATTTTTAAACAATACTGCAATAGGTATATATGAAAATGGTGGACTGGGTGGTGCTATTGCCGTAAACGGTTCAAACAATTACATTTATAATTCAACATTTAAAGACAATGAAGCTATCAAGGGTGGTGCTTTCTATCTGGAAGGTGACAACACCAAAATCGAAAAAACACAGTTCATCGATAATAATGCTATTAGAGGTGGAGCCGGATATATCGAAGGTGAAGAAAGTGAAATTTTAACTTCAAACTTCTATGATAATGATGCAACTCATGAACTGAGATTTAGTTTAACTGACGTATTGAAAAATCTCACAACTGCCGGTGGTGCTATATTTATTACAGGTAATGAGATTAATGTGACTTCATCTAATTTCACTGCCAATGATGCTGAAGCATCAAATGAAAATGAAAGTGTAGGCGGTGGAGCGTTTTATATTGAAGGAAATGACGTGTTTATTTCATATTCCCAATTCGATAACAATACTGCTTTAAAAGGTGGTGCTGTATTTATTAGTGGTAATGTCACTAAAGTGTATGACAGCAATTTCACCCGAAACTCTGTAAGCAACTTCACAATTATGGAAGGTTTCGGAGGAGCTGTTTATCTTCAGGATTCACATGAAAGTGACTTCACCAGATGTATATTTGAAAATAACACAGCTTCAATTAACGGTGGAGCTATCGACTGGCACGAAGGAGCTACCGGAGGCCAAATAGCAGATTGTGTATTTAACAATAACAGTGCGGCAGCTAACGCAGGTGCTGTATTCTGGTTTGGTAAAGGAGGTATCATTAAAGGTTCCAATTTCACCAACAACCATGCTAACGGTTCCGTTGCATGTGTAATGGGTAACCAGGGTGATGGTGGTGCCATTATGTGGACAGGATCTGACGGTACTGTAGATGACTGTAACTTTATCAATAACACAGCAAAAGACCATGGTGGTGCTGTATACCTTCGTGGTGTAGAAGGTCGTGCAGAATGTGACAACAATACCTTTAAAAATTCACACTTTGAAAATAACACTGCAGGAACTAACGGTGGAGCTATTAACTTCTATCAGTTAGCTACAAATGGTACAATCGAAAATTCAACATTCTTAAATAACACTGCTTTAAGAGCTGGTGGAGCTGTTTTCTGGAATGGTGAAAATGGTGTAATTACAGGTTCCAATTTCACTAACAACCGTGCTACCGGAGAAAATAAATCTTCAGAAGGAAAAGGTGGAGACGGTGGTGCAATAGTATGGATGGGACCAAACGGTCTTGTAGATGATTGTACTTTTGTAAATAACACTGCTCCAAATGATGGTGGTGCTGTATATTTAGAATCTTCAGAAATAGGTAATGCCGACAATACAACATTCAGTAATTCTCACTTTGAGAATAACAGTGCAGGTATAAATGGTGGTGCTATTAATTGGTATGAGGGTGCTACTAATGGAGCTATTTTAAATTCAACATTTGTAAATAACTCTGCTAAGGCAAATGGTGGTGCTGTATTTTGGTATGGTACTAATGGTACAATTAACGGTTCAAACTTTACCAATAACAGGGCTTTAGGTGAAGCCAATGGTCATTACGATGGACGTGGTGATGGTGGTGCTGTTATCTGGACTGGTTCCGACGGTGAAGTGGACAACTGTAATTTTATCAATAACACAGCTGCGAGAAATGGTGGTGCAGTTTTATTACGTAATTTAACTGCAGGCGATTGTAACAATACAGTATTCAGTAATTCTCACTTTGAGAATAATAGTGCTGGTGTTAATGGTGGTGCTGTGGATTGGCACGAAGGTGCTACTAATGGTGCAATTATTAATTCCACTTTTGTAAATAACTCTGCTAAAGCTAATGGTGGTGCTGTTTTCTGGTTTGGTACTAATGGTACAATTAACGGTTCAGACTTTACCAATAACAGAGCTTTAGGTCTTGTGAACGGTACTTACAATGAATCTGGAAATGGTGGTGCTGTTATCTGGACTGGTTCCAACGGTGAAGTTAATTATTGTAATTTCACAAATAACACTGCTACTAAAAATGGTGGTGCAGTTTATTTAAGGTCTATTCAGGATCATCCGGATGCTGATTGTGACAATACAGTATTTACTAATTCTCACTTTGAGAATAATAGTGCTGGTGTTAATGGTGGTGCTGTGGATTGG
>CAZQWN010000020.1:4592-14780 GCA_964596915.1 uncultured Methanobrevibacter sp. | reverse complement strand
CACGAAGGTGCTACTAATGGTGCAATTATTAATTCAACATTTGAAAACAATAATGCTACAGACGGTGGTGCAGTATCATGGACCGGACACGATGGTGAAATACTCAGTTCCAATTTCACAAATAATTATGCAAGTGAAGATGGTGGAGCAATTCGCTGGTCTGGATTAAACGGCGAAATAAAAGATTCAAGATTTGTTGATAACAATGCTACTTATGGTGGTGCTGTATACTTAAGAAACTGTTTGCATGGTGAAAATACCAATGTAACAATTAGCGATTCATACTTTGAAAATAACACCGCTTCTAAAGATGGTGGTGCAATTAACCTGCATTTAGGTTCTAACGCTACTGTTGAAAATGGTGTCTTTGTGAATAACACTGCAAACCGTGGTGGAGCAATATTCGCAAATATGACTGATGCAACTGTAAAAGAATCCAACTTTACTGGAAATCAAGCTATTCTTGGTGGTGCTGTATACTTAAATGAAGAAGATATAATTGTAACTGATTCAAATTTCACTGACAATGCTGCTATACAAGGAGGTGCAGTTTACGTTGATGGAGAAAATAATAAAATTATTAACTCTAACTTCAACAATAACAATGCTACTTACGATTTAAGAGTAAACACTTCTGATGACCTTAAAACTAAAGGTGGAGCAATATATATTAACAAAGCAAATACTGTTATAGAAAACTCTAAATTCTATAATAACTCTGCTAATACTATACGCTCATATAACGGCAATGGTAATGATCCTTCAGCATCTGACGATGGATTTGGAGGAGCAATATATGTTGGTGCTGATTATGCTACCATCAAATCCAGTGAATTCAACGATAACAAAGCATGTAACGGATCTGCTTTATACAATGATGCATCCAATATCTTATTGGATAGTGATACATTCATTAAAAATCAAGCTTGGTCTTACATATTAGATGAAACAGTTGTTCCTAATAGTACAAATTATGGTTCAACTGTAACTGTCAGTGTTTTAAATTATACTGGTGGTGACAATATCTTAAATGGTATTTATAATAATGCTGATGTTAAGGATATTGTATTTAATGAAGTTACATACATTGTAAACAACTCTGAATCAGAGACCAGAAAAACAGGAAAACAAGTAAGTCCTGTTTCAGGTGCTACTGAAAACACTGAATTATATCAGGATTCATTAGAAAGATATCAGGAAATTACTGTTGAAGTGATTAACAATGCAACTGGAAAAGTTGCACTTACTAAAAACATCAAGACAGATTTATATGGTAATTATTCTTTCAATGTAACTGGTTTACTTCCGGGAAATTATACTGTTAAAGCATATCATAATGAAGATAGGAATTATAAATACATTTTATCCACTGCAGATTTAGAAATTATTCCGTTTGTTGACTTAAACATTACAAAAGAAGTTTCAAATTATTACACAATAAAAGGAAACAACGTTACTTTCACAGTAACCGTAAGTAATGCAAACAATGCTTCAAATGCAACTAATTTAACTATTAAAGATGTACTTCCTATCGGATTGGAATGTCTCAAAGTAACTTATACAAAAGGAGATTATGATAAGGCTAAGAATGTTTGGACTATTGCTCAATTGGATAATGGTACTAGTGCAATATTAACAATGGTATTCAATACAACTCAAATAGGTAAATTTAACAATACTGTAAATGTTACTTGCAACGAAGAGGAATGGAACTATACCAATAACAATGCAACTGTATGGTTTGAAGTGATTCCATTTAACTTGACAATTAACAAAACTGCAAATGTTGAATTTGTTGGAAACAACACTTTAGTAACCTACGCAATCTTTGTGCACAATAATGCAGTTATAAACGCTACTAATGTAGTTATTACAGATATATTGCCTGAAGGATTTGTATATGTTTCATCCAACTACACTGTAAATAAAAATAATGCAAACAGAAATATCACTTGGATTGTTGACAATTTAGGAAATAACTCTAACATAACAATTCATGTAATCGCAAGATCTGTTGCTACTGGTAATTGGACTAACAATGCTACAGTCAACTGTAGTGAAAACAGAACAATTGTCAAAGCAAATGCTACTGTTGAAGTTGTTCCTGTTAACATAACTGTAAATAAAACTGTTGATTTAACTGTTGTTGGAAACAATACTATCGTTACTTTCACAATTATTGTAAACAATACTTCTATTGTGAATGCTACTGATGTAGAAATTATTGATGAATTGCCTGATGGTTTAACCCATATTTCAAATGTTAATAATGTCACAGGCAGAGTTGATGTTGTTATTAAAAATAATAAAATAATCACTTGGAAAGTGGGTAATTTAGCTAATGGTACTGCAATCAAATTTACTATTACTGCTAGATCTAATGCTGTCGGTAACTGGACAAATTATGTAAATGTAACATGTCATGAAAACAATACTGTTGTAAGTGATAATGCTGCTGTTGAAGTTGTTCCTGTAATATTAAATGTTACTAAATCTGCAAATGTAACTGTAGTTGGAAATAACACTTTAGTTAACTTCACAATAACTGTAAACAATACTAGCCCTGTAAATGTTACTGATATTGTAATTAAAGATGTATTGCCGTCTGGTTTAACCTATGTAAATTCCAATGGAACTTACACTAAATCTAATGGTATAGAATCTGTAAATTGGAATATTGCTAACTTAGCAAATAAAACACAAGTCATGTTATGGATTACCGCTAGGTCTAATGCTGTCGGTAACTGGACAAATGTTGTCAACGTAACTTGCAGTGAAAATAAGACAATTGTTAAATCTAATGCTAGTGTTGAAGTTGTTCCTGTTAATGTAACTATTAACAAAACAGCTAACGTTACTGTTGTTGGAAATAATACTTTAGTTAACTTCACTATTGTTGTAAATAACACAGCTCGTGTAAATGCAACAACTGTCGTAATTAAAGATTTAGTGCCTGCTGGATTTGAAATTGTTAAAGTTTCATCCGGTAATGTGACAACCGGTAAAGTTGTAAGCTGGACTATTGATTCAATAGCTAATAAGTCTGCAATCACTTTATGGATTGTTGTCAAATCAACTGCTGTAGGTAATTGGACTAACGTTGTTAATTTAACTAGTAGCGAAAACAAGACATTAGTTAAAGATAATGCTAGTGTTGAAGTTGTTCCGGTTAATTTAACTATTAACAAAACTGCTGAAGTTAATGGAAATATCAGTGTAGGAGAAGACGTTACATTCACTATAAACATTACTAATAATGCTAAAGTCAATGCAACTAAATTGAATATTACTGATGTTATTCCAAGTGGTTTTGAATTTGTTAATTCAAATGCAACCGGTTATAACAGTAAAACAGGTTTATTAAACATTGATGTTATAGAAGCTGGCAAATCATATGTATTTACAATTACATTAAAAGCTATTACAAATGGCACTTTAACAAATGTTGTAAATGTAACTGCTAATGAGAACAATACAGTTAAAACTTCAAACGCAAGTGTAAATGTTACTCCTGTAGTTAATTTAACTGTTGAAAAGATTGTAGATTTCGAAGATGCAATTACAGGAGATGAACTTACTTTCACAATTATTGTGACAAATAAAGGTCCTTCAAATGCAACAAATATTAACATTACTGATGTTCTTCCTCAAGAATTAGAATTGGTAACTGGATATGAATTAAATCATATAATTGGGTTCTTAGCTAGTGGCGAATCAGCACATGTGATTATTAAGGTTAAAACAACTGAAATAGGTAATTATACTAACTGTGTAAATGTAACTTGTGATCAAAACAAAACTATTAAATCTGCAAATGTTACTGTTGAAGTCTTAGAAACCGATTTAAGAATCAATAAGACTGCAAACGTAACTCAACCAATATATATTGGAGATTATGTTAATTTCACAATTTCAATTAATAACCACGGAGAAGTACCAGCAACTAATGTAAATATCACAGATTTAGTTCCTGAAGAATTTGAAATAATCAGTACAAATGGAACTAATAAAACCAATGGTCAAAATATTATATGGAATGTTGGTAATTTAGCTAAAGAACAAAACTATGCTATCTGGCTTGTTGTAAGAGCTAAAACTAATGGTACATTTACTAACACAGCTTATGTAAACTGTACTGAAGAGCCTCATGCACATCATAATTCAGAAACTGTTATTGTTCTTCCTATTGTTAAATTAGAAGTTAACAAAACTGTTAACGTAAGTGAAAGTGATGTTATTGGTGCAGGAAACTGTGTTGAATTCACAATTAATGTGACAAACAAAGGTATTTCCAATGCAACCGGTGTAAATATTACTGATGTCGTTCCTGAAGGATTCGAATTTATCAGCACTAATGCTACTGGTTACGATAATAAAACCGGAATCTTAACAATTTCATTAATTAAACCTAATGAGTCTTATATATTCAATATTATAATGAAAATAGTTAAAGAAGGAAACTTAACTAATGTTGTTAATGTAACTTCAAACGAGAACACAACTATTGTAAGTTCAAATGCAACTGTACGTGCTGTTCCTGTTATTTTAACTGTTAATAAGACTGCTAATGTGACTGTTGTTGGAAATAACACTTTAGTTGAATTCACAATTATTGTAAATAATACCTCTATTGTGAATGCTACAGATGTTGAAATCAGTGATTACTTGCCTGCTGGTTTAGTACTTGTTAAAGCTGGATCTAATATGACTGGTTTAACTGCTGAAAACCGTACTTTAACAGACGGTAGAACTTTAATTAGTTGGAATATTGCTGAAATGGTTAACGGTAGTGCAATTAAATTATTTGTTGTTGCAAGAACCAATGCTACTGGTAACTTTACTAATGTTGTTAATGTAACATCATTTGAGAATGAAACCGATGTTATGGATAATGTTACTGTACAAGTTGTTCCTGTTATTTTAACTGTTAATAAGACTGCTAATGTGACTGTTGTTGGTAATAATTCTTTGGTTAACTTCACAATTATTGTAAATAATACATCTCTTGTGAATGCAACTGACGTTGTGATTAATGATTACTTGCCTGCTGGTTTAGTACTTGTTGGAGCTGGATCTAATATGACTGATTTAACTGCTGAAAACCGTACTTTAACAGACGGTAGAACTTTAATTAGTTGGAATATTGCTGAAATAGTTAATAGTAGTTCAGTTAAGTTATGGATTACAGCTAGAACTAATACTGTTGGTAATTTAACTAATGTTGCAAACGCAACCTCAAAAGAAAACAAAACAAACAGTACTGGTAACGCTGATGTGGAAGTTGTTCCTGTTATCTTAAATGTGACTAAAACAGCTAATGTGACTGTTATTGGTAATAATACTGAAGTTACTTTCACAATTGTTGTGAATAATACTGCTCGTGTTAATGCTACTAACGTTACAATCAGAGATGTTGTACCTAACGGATTTGTTATTGTTAATCCGGCTGGAGGAGATGTAAAAGGTCAGGAAATTAGTTGGACTATTGATGCTTTAGAAAGCGGTAAAAACGTAACTTACACAATTGTTGCTAGAACCAATGCTACTGGTAATTGGACAAACGTTGTTAATGTAACTTCAAATGAAAACAATACTAATGTTAGTGCTAATGCTGATGTGGAAGTTGTTCCTGTTATCTTAAATGTTACTAAAACAGCTGATTTGACTGTTGTTGGTAATAATACTTTAGTTACTTTCACTATTGTTGTGAATAATACTAGTCGTGTTAATGCTACTAATATTACAATTAAAGATATTGTGCCTAACGGATTTACTATTGAAAGTACAAATGGTACAATCAATGGTCAAAATGTAACCTGGACTGTTGGCAATTTAGAAAGTGGTAAAAATCAAACTTTCGTCATTGTTGCTAGATCCAATGCTACAGGTATCTGGACAAATGAAGTCAATGTTACTTGTGATGAGAACATTACTGTATTTAAAGATACTGAAATCGTGGAAGTTGTAGAAGTAAACGCTACTATTATTAAGACTGCTGATTTAACTGTTGTTGGTAATAACACTTTAGTTAACTTCACTATTGTTGTGAATAATACTGCTCGTGTTAATGCTACTCATGTATGGCTTACTGATTTATTACCTAATGGATTTGTATTTGTAAATGCAACCGAAGGTTACGAACAGGATGGTCAAAAAGTTATCTGGTATGTCGGAACATTAACTAGCGGTGAAAATAGAACCTATTGGGTACAAGCAAGATCTATCGAAACTGGTAATTGGACAAACAGTGTAAATATTACTTGTGATGAAAATTCAACTGTCCTTGGTAATACTACTGTTGTAGAAGTCGTTCCAGTTATTTTAACTGTTAATAAAACAGCTAATGTGACTGTTGTTGGTAATAATACTTTAGTTACTTTCACTATTGTTGTGAATAATACTGCTAGCGTTAACGCAACCAATATTACAATTAAAGATATTGTTCCTGCAGGATTTACTATTGTAAGTAAAGAGGGTACAATTGATGATCATAATGTAACATGGTTTGTTAATGTTTTAGAAAGCGGTAAAAACGTAACTTTCACAATTGTTGCTAGAACTAATGCAATCGGTAATTGGACAAATGAAGTCAATGTAACCTGTGATGAGAATGTAACTATCTTTAATGATACTGAAACCGTTAAAGTTCTTCCTGTAAACTTAACTGTTGTGAAATCTGCTGATATACACGTAGTTGGAAACAATACTTTAGTAACTTTCACTATTGCAGTGAACAATACTGGAGATATTGATGCAACTGGTGTAAACATCAAAGATGCATTACCTCTCGGCTTTGAATTTGTTGAAGTCACTGAAGGAAATGTAACAACCGGAAACGTTGTAAGTTGGACTTTCGATTTAAACAGCGGTAAGAATAAAACATTTACAATTGTTGCAAGATCTTTATCTGTAGGTAATTGGACAAATGTTGTTAATGTAACATCCAATGAGAATAAAACTATTGTAAACTCCAGTGATCGTGTTGAAGTAGTCGATGTAAACTTAACTGTTAATAAGACTGCTAACGTGGCTGTTGTTGCTAATAATACTTTAGTTAACTTCACTATTGTTGTAAATAATACTGCAGTTGTTAATGCAACTGGTGTTGTGATTATTGACTACTTGCCTGCTGGTTTAACATATGTGAACTTTGAATCTGATGTAAAAGATTTAAAACCTACTATTGTAAAATTAGCTGACGGTAGAACTTCAATCGAATGGAATGTTACTGAAATAGTTAATGGTAGTTCAATTAAGTTAATTGTTACAGCTAGAACCAATGCTACTGGTAATTTAACTAATGTTGTTGATGTAATTTCTAAAGAAAACAATACTGATGTTATTTCCAATGTTACTGTAGAAGTTGTTCCTGTTGTATTAAATGTGACTAAAACAGCTGATTTGACTGTTGTTGGCAATAATACTAATGTTACATTCACTATTGTTGTGAATAATACTAGTCGTGTTAATGCTACTAACGTTACAATCAGAGATGTTGTTCCTAACGGATTTGTTATTGTTAGTGCACCTGGAGGAAGTATAAATGGTCAGGAAATTAGTTGGACTATTGATGCTTTAGAAAGCGGTAAAAACGTAACTTACACAATTGTTGCTAGAACCAATGCTACTGGCAATTGGACAAATGTTGTTAATGTTACTTCTGAAGAAAACAATACTGATGTTATTTCCAATGTTACTGTAGAAGTTGTTCCGGTTATTTTTGTTGTTAATAAAACAGCTGATTTAACTGTTGTTGGTAATAATACTTTGGTTACTTTCACTATTGTTGTGGAAAATGCCGCTCGTGTTAATGCTACTAATATTACAATTATTGACATATTGCCTAATGGATTTACAGTTGAAAGTACTTCTGGTAGTGTTAATGGTCAAAATATTAGTTGGACTATTGATGCTTTAGAAAGCGGTAAAAACGTAACTTACACAATTGTTGCTAGAACCAATGCTACTGGCAATTGGACAAATGTTGTTAATGTTACTTCTGAAGAAAACAATACTGATGTTATTTCCAATGTTACTGTAGAAGTTGTTCCGGTTACTTTTGTTGTTAATAAAACAGCTGATTTACATGTTGTTGGTAATAACACTTTAGTGGAGTTCACAATTTTGGTAAACAACACTTCACGTGTTAATGCAACTAATGTAAACATTACTGACTGTTTACCTGTAGGATTTGAATTTGTAAAAGCAACCGGTGAATATAATCATGTATCCGGTAGTCAGGAAGTTAATTGGATTATCGAAACATTAGATGCCGGTAAAGTAATAAATATGACAGTTACTGCAAAATCAGTCATGGTAGGTGAATGGAATAATACAGTTAATGTAACAAGCAGTGAAAACTCAACTGTTGTCTGTGACAATGAAACCGTTCGTGTTGTTGATGTAAATATTAGTGTTGTCAAAAATAGTGATAAGCAAACTTATTACGTATCTGATAATATTACTTACACAATTAAAGTTACAAATAACGGTGAAATCAATGCTAGTGATATAAATATTGTTGATGTAATCGATTTATCCAAATTTAATTTCCTAAGCAGTAATGTAACTTACACAAATAAAGGAAATACTTTTACATGGAATATAAAATCATTAAAATCAAAAGATTCAATTGAAATCGAAGTAATCGTCAAAGCATTAGTTACTGGTAATTTCACAAATGAAGTTACAGTCACTGCTAAAGAAAACAATACAGCTGTTAATCATAGTGTTGATGTGGAAGTACTTCCTGTTGTAAGATTGGAAGTTACTAAAGTACCTTATAGGGATATTGTTTATAAGGATGACGTTGTGGCATTTGTTATTTCTGTAGCTAACAGAGGCCTAACTACTGCTACTAATATTATTGTTCAGGAAGATCTTCCTGAAGGATTAATCTTTGTAGAGTCAACCCGTTATGAATATGACCCTGTTAAACATCAATTTGTTATTCCGGTTCTAGAACCTAATAAACCAGTTCAATTTTCAGTTTTAACACGTGTACAAGGAAATGGTCATTTAACTAATAAGATAAATGTAACATGTAATGAAAATTCTACAGTATGTAAAGCTAATGCTTCCGTTGATGTTAAGGATGTTGTGTTAGATATAGAAAAGACTACTGATGTGACTGTTGTTGGTAACAATACATTAGTTAACTTTACTATTACAATTGCAAATAACAATGCCATCTTCGATGCAACAGAACTTTATATTATTGATGAAATACCGGAAGGCTTTGAATTTGTAAGTGCAAGTGATAACGTACAAATATCTGACAATACAGTAGTATGGGAATTATATAGCCTGGATAAATTAAGCAATATGTCTTATTGGATTTTATTAAAAACCACCAAATTAGGTAATTTAACAAACAAAGTATCTGTTGAATGCATGGAACATATAGGCAAAATTTATGCAAACGCTACTGTAGAAGTTGTTCCTGTTAACTTAACAGTTAATAAAACAACTAATGTCGATGTTGTTAATGTTAGTGATGAAGTAATCTTCAAAATCAATGTAACAAACCATGCTGGAGTTAATGCAACTAATGTTGTTGTTAGTGATGTTGTTCCGGTCGGATTTGAGTTTGTTAGTTGTAGTGTTGGGGATTATGATAATGTGACTGGTTTGTTGACTGTTCCGGTTATTGAATCTGGTGACTCATATGTATTTGAAATTACTTTGAGGGCTGTTAATAGTGGTAATTTGACTAATGTGGTTAATGTTACTTGTAATGAGAATGATACTGTTGTGTCTTCTTTTGATAGTGTTAATGTTACTCCTGATGTCAAATTGGATATTTCTAAAGTTGTTAATGTGACTTCAGTTTATGTTGGTGACAGTATTGAATATACAATTACTGTTGTTAATAATGGTAGATCCGCTGCTAGTGATGTTAATGTGACTGAGAAGTTATCTGATCTTGGTGTTGTTACCAAAGCTGAAGGTGATGGTGAATGGGACAATAACACTAATGTCTGGCATATTGATTCCATTGAAAGTGGTAAAAATGCAACTTTAACATTGATTGTTTTAGTTAATGATGTTGGTAATGTTACTAATGCTGTTGTTGTGAAAGCTAAGGAAAACACTACTGAAGTGGAAACTAATGCTACTAATGTTACTGTTTATCCTGATGTCAAATTGGATATTTCTAAAGTTGTTAATGTGACTTCAGTTTATGTT
>CAZQWN010000020.1:0-4492 GCA_964596915.1 uncultured Methanobrevibacter sp. | reverse complement strand
TGAAAGCTAAGGAAAACACTACTGAAGTGGAAACTAATGCTACTAATGTTACTGTAAGCCCAATTGTTGACGTGGCAATTGACTTAAGTGTTGATAATCAGTACCCAGATATTGGCAGCGATGTAATTATCACTTTAACAATCAGAAATTATGGTCCTTCTATTGCAACAAATATTACTGGTAAATTGAATAAAGACTTCTTAAGTGCTTTAAGAATCATTTCAATCGACTCAAGTGATATTAAATTCAAAGAAGGAGTATTAGGTTACATATTCCAAGAAGTTTTAACAGTAAATGAAGATGGTTCCTTTGAAATTGACCAGTTAAATGTGGATCAAGTAGTTAGTGCTGCAATTAAAGCACAAGTTCTTCGTGACGGCAATATTACTGTTGACGGCGTTGTATCTTCAAGTGAAAAAGATTCCAATCTTTCAAACAACTATGATGAAATTACAATGCAGGTACATTCATTAGTTAATTTGTCTATTAACAAGACTGTTGACAATATGAATCCTACTGTTGGCGATGTAGTTCAATACACAATTACAGTTGCCAATGCAGGTCCGTCCAATGCTACAAATGTTGTTGTATTGGAGAAATTGCCTAAATCAGTAACCTACATTTCAGATAACGGTAATGGTGCATATGACTATAAAACCGGAAAATGGAACATTGATTCAATTAGGGCAAATGAAACTAAATCATTAAGCATTAAAGTTAAAACTAATAAAATAGGTAAGGTTACAAACACTGTAAATGTAACATCCGATGAAGACAATATCAATATTGACAAAAATACAGCTAATGTAACAATCAATGTTGTTCCTAAAGTTGTTGACCTTAAAATAAAAGTTGATGTAAACAACACAAAACCTTATGTAGGTGATTTGGTAGAAATCACTATAACTATTACAAATAAAGGAAAAACTGATGCTACTGGTGTTAAAGTATATGATCATATTCCTAAAGGACTTAAATATATCACTGATGATGGTGACGGCAGATATGATTCTGAAAAAGGAATTTGGTATATAGGAAATCTTAAAGCAGGTGAAAGTACAGTCTTACATATCATTGTTCGGGCTATTAAAGAGGGTAATGTGACCTACAGTGCAAATGTTACTGCAAATGAGGAACTTAAAGACCCTGAATCTGCAAAAGATAATGTTACTCTTGAAGTTATCAATGATACTCCAAAAGGTAACATAACACCAAAACATCATGACAATGAAAAGGTTGAGCTAAGAGCTACTGGTAATCCATTAGCATTACTACTTGTCGGATTATTGTCCATTGGTGTTTGTTTAAGACGTAAACACGAATAAAATTTTAATTTAAGGAGTTTTTTAACTCCTACTTTTTTTCTTTTTTTTCGCTGATTTTTTTAAAACAATATAAATTCATATCAAAAAAACTAGTTGATATATATGAATCACATTAAAGTGAAAATAATATTGATTTTCTAACAGTAAATGTAAAATGTAGTTAATTATTTTAAAATTATAAATTTTCTTTCTATTTTAATTAATGCTACTTTTAATAATATTGCATCAAATCTTTGTCTCAAAAATAGAAATTCAACAGGGTATCTGGCAAAAATTAGTCACAAACTATGGCAACCCATATAATTTTCAACTTTACCAAACTATATTTAAAAAAAAGAAAAGAATTGTATTAAAATTCTTTTAATTGCAGATTATATAATCTATTCTTTAATGTAATCTGATTCTAAAATCAGTTCGTTTTTCTCATTTTGTAGTCTGTCTTGTATTGTGTTTTCGAAATCTTCAGCTTCAATATCTTCTATAGAAACGCTTATTGCTTCTTTTGGTATTCCTATCTTTTCAACTATTGTATTTTTTAGCTCTTTTGCCATTTTGTTTTTTAATTCATCATCTCTTCCGGGATACAAACTTACTTGAATATGTGGCATATTTTTCACTTCCTTTTAATAATTATCTAATATGTGCAGGAATCCGATGACCTTATTTTAGGTCGGGGATTAATTGTATAAAAATGAGGGAGCACGAAAAATACTGTTCAAATACTCTTACTCTTTTTTACATATTAAATATTATTATACTATTTAGTATAAAAAACCATTTGTATATTTTGTTAGTAAGAGTAAAATTGAGCAAATTTAGGCAATGCGCATTATGTTTGGAAAATGTTATCTTTCATAAACAATTATAAACAGATATTAATACAAAACAATTATTTATCATACCTTAAAATCAATAATACTTCATGTAATATCATTTTAAAAATATTAAGACAGGATAACTATTTTTTGATTTATCTGAGTCATATTTACCTTAAATGCAACAATACCACAACTTCTTTAATTAGTTATTGCAGTTCAGATGAAAACATCATTTGCATGGAAACACAACAAATTCTATCTGAAATCTACAATTAAACGCACCATACATATTTATGGACAAAATAAAATACAAAGCACGATGGAACGAAAAAGACTTTGTTAAAGTTCCTAAAAATTTCTCCTCCACAAAAAATATGCAGCGCATGCCGAAAAAAAATAAAACATGCATAAGCGGAATAGGACCGGGGAATGCATGACCGGGTTTGCCCAGAATGCGGTGAACATCATAACATTGACGTTAATGCAGCAATTAATATCCTTAAAGAAGGATTGAAATCGTAGGGACTGCGGTGCAGTAAAAATATCCATTTTTTGTTTTGCTTTGCGAATCCCCGAAATCTTAGGCGGGGAAGTTCAATTTAATAAATGTTAAGTTACTCAGAAGTTACTTAATACTATATTAACTTATTTTTATAAAATTACCTTTATGAAAAGTTTTTTCATTCATTAAATTAATCAATGTTTTGTCATGTTTTTTATATTTTATAAACAATAGGAGGAAAAGATATGGTAAAAACTTTTATAGCGCCAAGTAAATATATTCAGGGACCGGGTGTATTTAGCGAGTTGGGAAATTATGTTTCCAATTATGGGAAAAAAGCACTTGTCCTTATAAGTAGTGGAGGTTTGAGAAGAAACGGTGATCAAATAGAAGAAAGTTTCAAAACCGCAAATGTTGGATTGTTGTTTGAACAGTTCAATGGCGAATGCACTACAAACGAAATTGACAGAATCAAACAGATAGCACAGGAAAACAATAGTGATGTAATCGTAGGTGTAGGTGGCGGAAAAATCTTTGATACCGCAAAAGCTGCAGCATATTACTTAGATATTCCAGTGGTAATTTGCCCTACAATTGCAGGAACCGATGCACCATGCAGTGCATTATCAGTAGTCTATACAGAAGATGGAGCTGTAGAGTCTTACCTGTTCTTGAAACAAAACCCTGACATGGTTGTTATGGATAGTGAGATAATTGCCAAATCTCCTGTAAGGATGACAATTTCAGGTATGGGTGATGCATTGGCAACCTATTTTGAAGCAAGGGCTTCACACCAACACGGGGGGGATAACTTTGCTAATGGTAAACCTACTTTGGCTGCAATGGCTATAGCTGAATTATGCTACGATACATTAATCGAAAACGGTTATAAGGCCAGATTGGCTTTAGAAGCTGGAGCATTAACAGAAGCTGTAGAAGCAGTCATCGAAGCAAATACATTGTTGTCAGGTATAGGTTTTGAAAGCGGAGGTGTTGCGGCAGCACATGCTGTCCACAACGGTTTCAGTGAACTTGAAGAATGCCACAAAATGTCTCACGGTGAAAAGGTATCCTTTGGTGTTATCACCCAATTGGTGCTTGAAAACTCACCTGTTGAAGAGCTGAATAAAGTTTTAGACTTCTGTGTATCAGTAGGATTGCCTGTAACTCTCGAAGAAATCGGGGTGACTGATGCTAATGAGGAAAAAATATTGGCTGTTGCCGAAACCGCCTGTGCCCCAACAGACACAGCTGTAAACATGCCTTTTGAAATCGATGCTCAAATGGTTAAAAATGCAATATATGCGGCTGATGCCTTAGGTAAAAAGGCACTCTTAAAATAACTTCTGTTATTTGTTTAAATGGGTAAATGTGTTATTTACCCATTTTTTTCTTTTGAAATAATAAATTACTGATTTATAATGGAGTTTGTCATTAATTTAGTTTTTTGATATTTTTCCCCATATTTATTCTCGTTTATTTTTAAATTTAGCTGTTTTTATAGATTTTCTTGAATAGGAATTGATTTTGTTTTTTCTGGTGGAAAATGTTATTTTTATTTAAGTTATATGTCATAAATTAAATTTAGACAATAATTTTTCAAAGTTTTGATAAATTTATGAAACTTTGGTTAAAATTGTTTGTTTTGGATACGCGTAGCGTCCGATAGTTGAATTATTATTGACCGTTTGTTATTCAACTTTTTTTCTAAAAAAATTCCATAATAATTTCAGCTAACTGTATTTGGACAGTTACTTCTTATTTTTGAAAACTCATTGGCCATGATTTTTTTAATGATAATTTTATATAATTGTAATAATAAAATATTATATTAATTATTATATACA
>CAZQWN010000019.1:21325-30309 GCA_964596915.1 uncultured Methanobrevibacter sp. | reverse complement strand
AAGATATTATGAAGGCAGTTATCCCGGCTGCTGGATTTGGAACAAGGCTCCTTCCAGCAACCAAATCACAACCAAAGGAAATGTTGCCGGTTTATGACAAACCGGCAATCCAGCATGTAATTGAGGAAGCGAAAGCTTCCGGAATCGATGACATTCTAATAGTGACCGGAAGAAACAAGCGGTCAATCGAGGACCATTTCGACAAGTCATATGAGCTTGAATACACCCTTCAGAAATCCGGAAAGGACAGGGTTTTAAAGCAGGTGAGAAAAATCACTGATCTTGCCGATATCTGCTACGTGAGGCAAAAGAACATCAACGGTCTGGGAGATGCCATTGCATGTGCTGAAAGGCATATCGGTGATGAGCCCTTTGCAGTTTTACTTGGAGATTCCATCACAAGGTCAAAAACACCTCTCACAAAACAGCTGATTGATGTTTACAACCAAAAAAACGCCTCTGCAATAGCAATCAGGGAGGTTTCCTCAGACAGGATAAACAGGCACGGTATCGCTGAAGCGTCCCAAATCAGTGACGGCATTTATAAAATCAGCAATCTGGTCGAAAAGCCTAGCCCGGAAAACGCTCCGTCAAACCTTGCTGTTGTCGGAAGATATGTTCTAACGCCCGATGTTTTTGATAAAATAAGGGACACAGAACCTGGTTTCAACGGTGAGGTTCAGCTTACAGACGCCCTTTCAAAGCTTGATGAAATCTACGGCGTCATGTTTGCAGGTGATGTTTTCAACATTGAAAACCGCCTTGAATGGCTTAAGTCATCCATTGACTTTGCTCTTGGTGACGATGAGTTTAGAGATGACCTGATAGGTTACATGAAAACGTTCATGTAGATGTCGGTGCAGGTTAACAAATATCCATGCAAAGTGTTTTACCAAATCACTTTGCGTGTAAATTATTTTCATGTTTTGTCTAAATAATACTTGAATTATGAAATGCTCTTTTAACTAAACGTGGGTATGAAATTTTTCCGATTTGGAATAATCGAAAATAATTATATAATCCCAAAAACAAATAATAATTACAATTACTTATTTTCAGGTGAAAGTCGTGCAGGTAACTGATTCAAATCAACTTATGGATTTAGAAGAAAACGAGTTTATCGGAGAGCTTCCAGAGATGACAAACTCCCAAATCAGTTTCAAGGGAAAAAACAACATTTTAATCTGTGAGGAAGGAGTGCACCTGTGGAACTGCCGGATAGATTTCAACCTCGATGACTCGGTTTTATATCTCTCAAAAAGCCGCTATGACTATTCCGTAAACATTGCCCTTCACAAAAACAGCATCTGCTTTATCGGAAAGGACACGTTTTTCAACGGAAGGACAACATTTGTTCTATCCGAGGCTAAAAACATCATTCTGGGTGACGGCTGCTTTATATCATACAATGTGATTTTCAGAACCTCCGACGGACATTGCATATATCACGCCGATGATAAGAACCGTTTAAACCATGCGGGAAGCATTTATGTGGGAGACCACGTGTGGTTCGGCCAGAACGCAATGGTTTTCAAGAAATCCAAAATAGGTTCCGGAGCCGTGATAGGTGCAGGCAGCGTCGTTTCAAATAAAAAAGTCCTCTCAAACACGACCGCCGCCGGAGCGCCGCTGAGGGTGATTCATGAAAGAACCTTCTGGACTCCACATTCCAACCACGAATGGGGCGAGGAGGAAATACGCAAGATGTCGGTGTCGGATTCAGATCTTTTTGTATATGCACCGGACGCTTCCACATTGGATTTCGACCTCATCGAGGAAGACTTGAACGGCTTTTCAAATCCCGACGATGTTGTTGAATACCTGTGGTCAAAAATTCTTCTCGGCGGAAAAAACAGATTTGCTCTAAAATAGAAATTATTTATATGTTTTAAAACAAAGTAGTTAAGGTGATAATATGAGTGATAAAATTACATGCGACGATGTCATGAAATTTGAGCATCTCGCCTCAAAGGTTCCGTCATTTCTTCTATCAAGGATGGCAAAGAGGAATTCAAATCTGGTGGACAAATTTGAATCCCAAATCCGTCCGGCACTGGAAAATATGGGTGGGGAACACAGGCGTCTATTGGATATGGTGCTTTCAAGTGATGTTTCACACCTCCAGTCAGTGATGGGCGAGGCATATGAAAGGACAGGTAAAAAGCAGTTCAAGATAATGGCCGACCCTAAAAATGCAGGGTTTATCGAAAGCAACCTTGCCGAGTTAAAAAAATTACTTTAAATTATAACCGGGCTTATAAAAACTGCAATTCTAATTCTTGCCAGTCACTTCCAAACCGCTGCAGCTTCACCGTCATGGCGCATGCATTTATTGATTTTGTCGGTGAAATCTGCATTTGCCAGGCTCCGCCAGGTTTCGAATGATTTTTTTATATCATGCTTATGGGAGATTCACTGTCCGATGACATGTTGTGAGCTGAACAAAATTATATATATTGTAAAAAATATATTGTAAATGGGTTGTTGGAAATGCTTTTCCATCGACATTTATTTTAGAGGTTATTGTATATGAGATGTGTTGGTACTGTTGTACGTGGTATAAGAACACCTATTATTAAGGAAAACGACGATTTGGCCACTATAGTTGTAGATTCATTGATGAGTGCAAAAGAATCAGAAGGATTCGAATTCAGGGACAAGGACGTTGTCGCAATCACTGAAGCTGTTGTTGGAATTTCGGAAGGCAACTATGTTACGGTCGATGATGTTGCAAAGGATGTTGAAAACAAGTTCCCGTCCAAAAACATCGGTGTGGTAAATCCGATTTTAAGCAGAAACAGATTTTCAATCGTATTGAAGGGCATCGCAAGGGGAATGGATAAAATCACCCTTCAGACCACTTTTCCTGCAGACGAGGTGGGTAACGGAATTCTGGATGAGGAAATTTTAAACGAAAGCGAGTTTCATCTTGGAAGCGTAATTTCCGAAGATGAATATGCAGAAACCTTCAAATCATGGGTTCACCCCTTCACCGGAATAAACATGATTGACTTTTACCGTGAACTCATCGAAAGCGAAGGCTGTGAGGTTGAATTCGTATTTTCAAATGATGTAAAGACAATCCTTGACTACACACAGGACGTCCTTACATGCGACATCCACACAAGATACAAGACAGTTAATCTTTTAAATGACCTTGGAGCAAACGTATACGGGCTTCACCAAATACTTAGAGAACCTGTTGACGGTTCCGGATACAATCCTGAATACGGACTTTTAGGCTCAAACAAGGCAACTGAAGAAAAATTAAAATTATTCCCGAACACCGGTGGGGAACTGGTTAGGGAAGTTCAAAAAAGACTCACGGACATTACCGGAAAACAGATTGAGGTCATGGTCTACGGTGACGGTGCCTTCAAGGATCCTGTGGGAAAAATCTGGGAACTTGCAGACCCTGTGGTTTCACCTGCACATACAGACGGACTCATCGGAACTCCAAACGAAATCAAACTGAAATACGTTTCAGATAACGAATTCGCCGATTTGAGGGGAGACGAGCTTAAAGAGGCAATTAAAGAGGAAATCAGAAACAAGGACAAGGACCTTACCGGTCAGATGATTACCGAAGGAACCACTCCAAGGGTGCTTACAGACCTCATAGGTTCACTTTGTGACCTTACAAGCGGTTCCGGAGATAAGGGAACTCCTGTTGTGTTTATTCAGGGATACTTCGATAATTTGGCAAACGACTGAATTATCTTTTTTTCACTTTTTTTTCACTATTGAATTGTTGTTATCATATGTTCAAATCATTTTTTTACGTGTTAAAGTTATGTTTAACAAATTGTTTAAATATCATGCTCAACTTATAATATTGTAATGGGGGAAATAATTTTGCCGTTCAAGATTGCGGTTGTCATGGCTGTTTACAACAAGGAAAAATATGTGGCTGAAGCGATTGACTCTATCATCCACCAAACATTGGATTTTAAAAAGAACATCCAATTGATTCTGGTCAATGACAAAAGCACAGACTCCACATTGGAAATTCTTGAAAGATACCATGAAATGTGGCCTGAAAACATCACACTAATCACCAATGACAATAACATGGGATCTGCACATTCCAGAAACGTGGGTCTTGAGCATGTCGATGCAAAATATGTCAATTTCTGCGACAGTGACGATATCATGTCGCATGACGCATTCAAAGAGGCCTACAACTTTCTTGAAAAGTACTGGGAAGTAAACATCGCATCAATTCCAATCCATTATTTCGGTGTAAAAAGGGGTCCCCACAATCTCAACTTCAAGTATGAAAGAAATCAAATCATAAACGTAATCACCGACCCAAGCTATATCCAGCTTTCAGGAGCTTCCGCATTTTTCAGATACGAAAAGCTTAAGAAATACCGATTCAATGAAAATCTCAGGGTTTCGGAAGATGCGCTTTTGATAAACCAGATGCTTTTTGAAAATCCCATCATCGGATTTCTCTCAAAGCCTAAATACTACTACCGCAAGGACGGAAGTCAAAACTCCCTTATTGCCTCATCGGCTTCGACAAAGTCATATTTCACATCAAGAATTGATGAATACTTCATGAATCTCATCACCTACTCAAAAGAAAAGACAGGTAATGTTCCGGGATTTATCCAGTATGTTTTGATGTATGACCTGCAGTGGATTGTTGAGATTAGAAAAATAGATCCGCTTTTAAGCTCAGATGAGATAAAAACACTTTACGACAGGATAATTGAAATACTTCAGGTAATCGGCGAGGATGTAATCCTCAACCAGACCTCCATTCCGGCGGCGCTCAAGGCACATGTCATACTGATGAAAAGGCACGGATGGGATTATCTCACAGACAAGACCAATGTCATTGACAACTTCAAGCTCAATGCACTGTTTATTGACAATTTCCAGTTTTTAAACGACCATGAGGTCAAAATTGACGGTATGCTTACAAACTTTACAAAGGACACCCGAATCATTGCTGAAATCGACGGTGAGGACATTCCCGCCCAGATGCTTCATTATCCTCAAAGGGACAATTACTCCCTAAGCTTCAATTACGGATTCAACCATTGCTTCAGGGCGGTCCTGCCATTTGAAAACAACTCAAAAATAACCTTCAGGACAGAAAAGGGTCCGTTAAAGATTGAGTATGCCCACACATCAAGGCTTAATGAGATTTCCCGCTTCAAGCTTTCAGTTTCACACCTTGCAATAGTGGGGGACAACGAAATTGCCATTGCGGAAAAGAAAGTGCCTTTCGTCCTAAAGCTTGAGGTGAAAACAATGCTTAAAATGATTAAAAGCCGTTCACAGGGTTGGGTTACCGGAGTTCTTTTAAGGATGATCGGCATATTTTCCTATCCGTTTTTGCGAAAAAAACGCATCTGGCTTTTCATGGACCTTCCGCAGGTTGCAGGAGACAATGCACTTGAACTTTTCAAATACGTCAACTCCATCGAGACAAACGTCATGACATATTTTGTCCTGGAAAAGTCACATCTGGAGGAGTATGAATACCTTACAGGTTCACCATGGCAGAAATTCAAAAGGATGATGGGATTCACAAAGCCGTCAGAGCAGTTCGGTGAAATTCAAAAGATTGGAAATGTCCTGGCCTACAGGTCACTTAAACACAGGCTTTTCACACTGTTCAGCGAATTTATCATAACTTCCCATCCCGACAACACAATCATTTATCCGTTTTGGGGAAATTATGCTCACATTTCAGGTATTTTAAGGTCAAAAACAGTATTTCTCCAGCATGGGGTTACAAAGGACAACGTAGCAGAATGGCTAAACGATTTCGACAAGCCTCTTGCAGTGCTTGCATGTGTGTCTGACAGAGAAAAGGAATCATTCAACAATCCTTATTACGGATATCCGCAGGATGTAATCAGGACATTGGGTTTTCCAAGATTCGACAGACTTGACGATGACAACAAAAAGCAGATTGTCCTGATGCCGTCATGGAGGCGCCAGCTTGACAATCTCTCACCTGAGGATTTTGTTAAGACAGACTTCTACAGAATATTCAATGAGCTTTTAACCGACGAAGAGCTGATAGACTTTGCACGTGAAAACGGATATGCATTGATATTCAAGCCTCACAGAAACCTCCACAAGTTCACAGACACATTCACAAAACACCCTGAGGTCAGGTTCGATTTGAACCTTGAAAACTACACTGAAACCTTCAACAGTGCTTCGCTCGTCATCACTGACTACTCGTCAATAGCATTCGACATAGCATACATGAAAAAGCCGCTCATCTATTATCAGTTCGACAACAACTACCACTTTGATGTTGAATCCGCCTATTTCCAGTATGAGCGTGACGGTTTCGGACCGGTGGCCAAAAGCCATGATGAGCTTAAAAAACATATTTTCAGCATCATAGAAAATGGATGTGCAATGGATGAGGTTTATCAAAAGAGAGTGGATGATTTCTTTAAATACAGGGATAAGGACAATTCAAAAAGGGTTTATGAGGAAATCTCAAGGCTTGACACCTACTATTGAGTTTTAACACAAAGTCATTCACTCACGCAATCGACAATTATTTTATGTCTAAAAATCTAATTTTAACCATGGAATTCATTGACGTTTTACTTAAAAGAAGATCAACAAGAAAGTTCTCGGATGAAAAGATAACCAAAGAGGAGCTTGACTATATCCTTAAGGCAGGCCTTCTCGCCCCTTCAAGCAGGAACAGAAAGCCGATTAACTTCATGGTTGTCGAAAGACCGGAAACCCTTGAAAAACTTTCAAAGGCAAAAGACCATGGCGGCGAACTTTTAAAGGGTGCCGACAAGGCAATAGTTGTCATTGCAGATACCATGATTTCAGATACATGGTGTGAGGACTCATCAATTGCACTTACATATCTTCATCTTGCAGCAACCGATTTGGGACTTGCAAGCTGCTGGGTTCAGATTCACATGAGGCAAAAGGATGGCGTTTATGCCGAAAGCGTGGTCAGGGACATCCTGAAAATTGATGACCACTACAGGATTGCGGGCATCATGGCCCTCGGACATTCCGATGACATTCCAGAACCTCACAGTTTCAATGACATTGACAAGGCCAGGGTTCACTTTCTCATATAACCCGAAACACCCGTGTAAAGTGACAAAATCTTTAAATATGATTCAAAAGATAATTTAATCAAAAGGAGTTTATAAAATGCACGTTAAAGATATTTTGGATGATTTGGGAATCAGGGTCAAATTGCCGCAGCACTGGTACTCAACAGATGTGGGAAACGAATTTGAGGAACCGACACTGCTTGAAAACGATGAAATTATAAAAATAGAAGCTCAAAGCGGGGACAAAAGAAAAGTCATTGTAATCGATGTCAATGACGGAATGAGCGTTGTCACCGTTTTCAGCGATGAGAAGGTCATCGGAGTAAAGTATCTTAAAAACAAGGATGATTTCGAATACATCGGAAAACCATCCGAGCTTTATTTCTAATCCAAAAACCTCAATACAACCACACCACTTACCACACCGACGGCTGCGCCAACTAAAACGTCAAATGGATAGTGAACGCCACAGTATATTCTTGAAAAACCGATAAGCACTGCAAAAACCAAAAGTAATCCGACAACCGCCTTATTTTCACGAAGTTTCCACACAAGCACGGTTATTATGCTCAATGTTGAGGCGGTATGTCCTGACGGAAATGAATTGGGCTCTGTTGGAACGGTCAGCTGGCGGACATGCTCAAGAACGGTGAAAGGCCTTGGACTGTGAAATGTCAGCTTAAGGCATGCTGCTATTATTCCCGCCAGAAGCAATGCGCACAGACAAAGCTTGGCAATGTGGAGGTATTTTTCATTTTTAAAGTATTTCAAAATCAAAATGGCCAGAATGCATATTGCAAGCAATGCAACAAATCCTCCGCAGTTACTCAACGGAGGCATAATCATGTCAAAAACGGGATTTGCCATATTGTTGTTTATCAGATAAAATAAATCGATATTTAAGCTCATCACTATTATTTTTCTCATTGCAATTTAAATATTTTTTCATAATAGTTATGTATTAAATCAGGATTATTGATTTGATATTTATTAAAAAACGAATATTAATGTCTTAAAAACATTTTTAATGAGTTAATATGGTTTAATTTAAGTATTAAAGCATTTTACAAAATGAGTATTGCAAAAATTTACGGGAGTAATACTTATGGTCGAATTCACTCGGGACAAAATCTTCAAGAATGTAACCCAAGAGGATGCTAAAATTTTGCTTGAAATTCTTGAAATAGCCAGATACTGTTAAAATTCGGACAAAAGAATTGAGATTGCTGGATTTAAAGGATTATCGGCCGGATATTATTGTGGAATTGGACTTGGAAACTGATAATAGAACTTCAAAGCAGAAATGTAGATGATGAGTTCTCCGCAAGGGCACTGACATATGTGGCCATCGCCAATCGTGACAGGGAAAACAAAAAACCGGTTAACTTGATGGTTTTAAGTTCCGCAGAAAAGTCAAAAACAGTCAGGTATCAGTATAATTCTAATAATGTTTTTGAATATGATGTGGTGGGATTGGCTGATTTGGATACTTGCGAAATCATTAATAATGTTGAACCTAAAATATTATACAATGAAAAAATTTCAGGCCATGACCTTGTGCTGTATGCACTTTTGCCGATAATTGACACCAAAAACATGCAGGAACACATACGAAGGGTTGTGGATAACTTGTCTGAATTGAGAAATGCGAGTTTTTCTCTTATGCAATTGTCATTTGGTATTGAATGGATGATTGTGGAAAAATATGTCGATGATGATGAATTAAGGAATATATTTTGCGATTTGTTAGGTGATAAGATGAGTCTGATACATGAATATGGACAAAGAAAAGAACAAAATGCTGTTGAAAATATCATTATTGAATTTTTGGAATCTGGCATGTCCTGTGAGGACATTTCTCAAAGATGTAGTTTAACTTTAGATGAGATTTTAGAAATCAAAAATAAGATGTAATTT
>CAZQWN010000019.1:0-21225 GCA_964596915.1 uncultured Methanobrevibacter sp. | reverse complement strand
ATTTTAGAAATCAAAAATAAGATGTAATTTCTCACTAATCACCATTATCAAGTTACAAAATATTTAAATATATTTAAAATATACTTAAAACATCAAAAATAGGAGGATTATATCATGGCTGATAAAAAAGCTCCTGCAGATGGCTGGCCTGTAATCAGTGGAGATTACATCGTAGGGGACCCTGAAAGTCCTGTTGCAGTAACAACACTTGCTTCCCACATTGAAGCTGAACTTTCAGGAGCGGCCATTGCGGGACCATGCAAAACAGAAAATCTGGGCATTGAAAAGGTGGTTGCAAACATCATCTCAAATCCGAACATCAGATTTTTAATCCTGGCGGGCGCTGAAGTGCAGGGCCACATTACCGGTCAGAGCTTCATGGCTCTTCACGAAAACGGTGCAGACCCCGACAAGAAGAAAATCATCGGCGCTACCGGTGCGATTCCATTTGTGGAAAACGTTCCTCTTGATGGTGTTGAAAGATTCCAGCAACAGCTTGAAATCGTTGATCTGATTGACACTGAAGACATCGGTGCAATACAGTCCAAAATCAATGAATGCGTTGAAAAGGATCCTGGTGCCGTTGAAGGCGAACCGATTGTCATGGAAGTTGACGAGGAAAACGAAAGAATGGTTATCGTTGACAAAAAGAAAACTAAAAAAGAAGCTGAAGCGTAGTTTCAGCTTTTACACTTTTTTTTTAACAATTTAAAACAGGCTGCATGTATTCTCCAACTCATTTTTGCACGTGTGCATACAGTCACTTTTTTGCATTTTCTTAAAATATGCAACAAAAAAGCAAAGCTTTATATACTATGCCAAATATATTAGTATTTGTCAATGCAATATGTTGTATTTTTCTAGAAAATTAATAAAAAAACGAAAGGTTTATATACTATTGCATTCTAAGTATAATTGTCAAATGTATTTTGTTTAGAAAAATGCATTCAACCAAGAATGTTTATTTCTAAAAAATGTAGTCGAACGCCACCACAGAAAGTGGAAAAACAAAGCAGGTGATAAAATGAACCAGAACCATTCAGTAAACTGGAGCGACAAAGTAAAAAGTCTCGACAAGACCATTCGGGATGAAATTGGCATCGAAGGCGAAAACGAGGCCAAGCATATTTTAATCAAGGTCCAGACCAAGGCCGCTGAGGCAATCGAACCGGCATTCATAGTCGGCGAGGATGATACATTCCTCGATTTGTTTGTACTCTCACCTCAGGGCCCGGGCATCACATCCACTGCAGTCCTCAAGGACAACATCCAAAGCGTAGGAGTAATCGGAGGGGTGTCAGCCGAAAAGGTGGACCCTGCAGAAGTGCCTGAAACACCGCTTCTGGACGATTTTGAAGGACTTTACCAATAGCGATCATGACGTATAATTCAAATAAGCCAAAAAACATGTTCGTTTCAACCGTCACAGGTGATGTGCCAACCCGCATCACCCAAAAACCACAAGAGGCAAAGCATGAAAAAAGTAAAACTAAAAGATATCGCACAGGTCGCAACCGGACTTTCATACAGGCGATACCTGGATGAGGGTGGTGAGGAGTTCGACGTTATAGTGCAGAGATCCATTCAAAAGGACGGCATTCTAAAAGATTTCGAATCACTGAAACTCAATCCGAAAAACCTTAAACCACACCATTTCACTCTACCCGGCGATGTGCTGATGAAAATGCCATATCCCTATGATGTCGCTTGCGTCGACAGGCAGGGATTGGTGATAAGTGACAGAATTGCACTAATAAGACTCGACGGGGATTTCAACCCCTCATTCATTGCACATCTCCTTACCAATGCGCATGTAAAAAAACAGCTGTATGAACTTTCAACCACAGAAAGAATTCCTCACGCGTCACTTAAACAGATTAAAGAAATAGAGCTTGTGATTCCTGATTTGGAAGTCCAAATAAAATACGGAAAGCTTCTAGACACAATCAATGAAAAAATCTGTGAGGATTTAAGGGTCGTTGACTATGACCGTAAGCTGAAAGAGGGAATCCTCAACCAGCTGTGGGAGGAATTTTAGATGTATTCAAAATCACCCAATTATCGAATATTAAGAGAAATCCTGTCAAAAATGCGCAGGATAGACTATTCCAAGGAAATATCCTATCTCATAATTTACGCCTTCTTATACAAATATGCCTCATATCATCTCAAAAGCTACCTTCTCCAATATCTGGAAAAAAGACCAATCACTCTGGATGAGGCCTTCAGCGATGACATGGAAAGGGAAAACCTCCGCTCAGAGTCCCTCAACATGTTCGGTTTTTTCATAAACGATTCTGATTATTTCATGGATGAGGTCATGAACACATCCTATTCGGACAGGTTTTTTGTTCATAAATTTGTTGAGGCATTCTCTCAGCATGTGGAATTTATGGAGGGCTCCAATCATGAAAAATACTTCAATTTCATATTCAACGCAGTAAAATCTGGAATCAACTTCAACAAATTCGAGTTTGAAGGTGAAAATCACCTGATTGTAAAGGACATTATCTATTCAGTTTCAAAGCTGGACGTTTCAGCCGAGGATTACACCTATGAATTCGTATTTGACAGAATATGTCAGTCAAGGCTTCTTGGGCTCGACCAGGATCCCGAATACGTCAGCCAGCTGATGGCGGCCATTGTAAATTCAGCAAAACCTGACCCTGTTGATATCTACAATCCATTTTTAAACGACGGGTCTTCACTGATTTACTACATGATGTTTCATCAGAGCATAAAAACAATCTGCGGACGTGGATTTGACGAAATCACTCATTGCGCATGCATCACAAAGCTTTTCATGTACAATTTCCGTCTTGAAAATGTATTTCTCGAATTTTCATCTCCTTTCGATGCAATAAACGCAGATTCATCAACATATGATGTTATCATCTCCAAGATTCCTGTGATGACATCAAGAAATCTCAGAAAGCTCAACAGGAGCCAGAACGTTGAAATGGTTAAAAGGAATAAAAGAAAACAGCTTGAAAATCTTCTGGCCGACAGCTTTGATTTTAAAAAGGATTCATTTGCCGTTGACGATGAACTGAGCAGTTCTCTCGATACACTTCTTGACAGGATGGATCTGGAAAAACAGCCTCAACTGGAATTTTCCGGCGAATACCAGTCTCTTGAAAACAGCGAATACCTGTTTTTGCTGAATCTTATTGACAGCCTTAAAGATGACGGAATAATGGTTCTCACCATGTCCCAAAGCTTTCTTTTCAAAAATTCCCTTGAGACAATGCGCAAATACCTCACTGTTGAGAAAAACTATATCGATGCCGTCATAAGCGTTCCCGATGAGCTTTCACGAACAAAGAATTCAGAAATCGTCGTTGTGTTTAGAAAAAACAAGTCATGTGATGATATAGTTTTCATCGACCTTTCCAAAAACTATGCTGCAGAGCCTTCTTCCCATGCAGTTTCAGGACTCTTTCGAAGAAATCTCATATTGAGCAACAAGACCTTAAACAACATTGCTGATGTCTACAACCAAAGAAAAACAGTCGATAAGTTTTCAAATGTCGTTGATTTAAGGAAGCTTTCAGAAAACGAATTCAACCTGTCGGTTTCAAGATATGTCGACACATTTGAAGGGCAGTTCATATCCCTGAGTCAGCTTAAAGAAGACAAGAAAGACATTGACGTCAATTTAAGAAAGCTAAACAAAAAAATAGATTTGATGATGGATGATCTGGGAATCAGATTCTGACATCATCATGTATAGGATTTTCCGCCCCATTTTCAACATCCCCGCTTCCGGTCAGGTATGACAGGTGAACCGTCTTTTCATGATAAGTGTAAAGCGTACCGACGCCATCATCATTTTTAAATTCAAAGCGGTTTTCAAGGCCTGTAGTTTGGGACTCTTCAAATTCACAGTTTTCAACCTCCCGGATGAGGCTTTCGATTGCATCGGTGTTGATGGTGAAAACATTGTCACTGATTTTGGCATCAATCAGATAGCTTTTCAATATCTTTTCATGGTACTGCCTGTAGATGTCCGAATTTAAAAAGACCTCAAATCCCATTATTTTACCGTCAATCAGCACGACAACACCACTTTGCCCGTCAACTGTTTTAAATACATCTAAAAATTCATTCAAATCTGCTTTTGCATCTTCATAGCTTTCAGACATTGCCTGTGTCGGTGAGGAAAATGACCTGTCGATTTCAAGCTCGTCGATTGCATTCCAGACTGCCTGCTGAACGCTTGTGCTGTTTTGAAATGCCTGTCTTTTTGCTAGTCTGGTGCGGTAGTTCGCTATGTTTTCGGACTGTTTGAAATGGTGTTTGAATCCCCATCTTCCATGTTCTGTGCAGTTCACCGGCACTTTCATTTTGCTTTCAGGGCCAATCAGTATTGTGGCGTCCATTATGCGGTTCTGGTCTCCTCCGACTATTTCTTCGCCGTCCACCAAAATGAGGGGCACCACTGAGGTGTTTTCAACGATAATTGTGTTCACTGTTGAATGTTCGCATTCCTTGACCTTGACGAGGTCCAGTTCAAAACCCTTTTGCAGTGTCAGCAGATCGATGCTGTGGTTTGCAGGTGTCTTTATTGGAACTATGGCAACGTTTTTGTGAACCTGGGGGTTCATAAGTTCGTAATCATGAGGAATGCATATCATCGCCGTCACCTTTGATGTTTTTGGAAATAAAATCAACGTCAATCTTTCCCAATTCGTCTGTGAGGTAGTGTATGTCACTTTCCGGGTTTTCCACTTCTTTGATGTATTCGTCTGAAGTCAATACTTTTGCAATTGCAATGGAGTCTGTGATGAACTTGATTTTTGCAAAGTATTCGTCGTTTATCTTGTCGTATAGTCTGCCTGCGCTCATGCATCCTTTGATGACGGTGTGGGTACTGTTTGATACGTATCCGATTTTGCCGAAGTATCTCATCTCACAGGCTATCGCTTCGGTATCGTACTTGTTGTCGGGTTCTTTTACTAACTTGACAAGTGCATCGAGTTTCAGGGGTTTGGACCCGTGCAGCTTGCTGAATGATTGCACTGTTATATACATTTATTATCACCTTGTGTATATCTTGTTAGTTATACTATTTAAATGTTATCGAAAAAGCTGTTGATGTTTTCCCTGTGACCTATAAAGAGTATCAAATCATCCTCCAAAAACCTGAAATCGTTGTCAACCTCAATAAATGTGTCCTCGCCACGAACCACGCCTGTGACCTTGAGGCTGTACTTTTCAAAAGGAAACTCGTCAAGATGGGCATTTTCACTGACCCTCAGTGAGTCTATTTCCAAATTGGTGTACTTGTGGTCGAGATATGATGAAATGTCTTCGGAGGTGACGTTTCTGAATGCATTGTAGTTGTCTGATCTCAAATCATTTACCGCATCGCTTATCTCATCGACATCCTTGTTGTAGTAGTCCATGATGCGTGTAAACATCAGGATACTTGTTTCAAACTCTTTAGGGATGACCTCGTCCGCTCCGGCCTCAATGACCTCGTCAATGTTTTTGAGATATTTGGTACGCACGATGATGTGGATGTCCGGATTAAGTCTGCGGGCAGCATCGATTGTCTTTAAGGTTTCCTCATAGGTTGATGCGGATATGACAATGCATTGGGCTGAGGTAATGTTCAGCTCCTTTAAAACGCTTTCATTTGATGCTTTTCCATATATTATCGGAATTCCAAGTGCCTGCTGGTTTTCAACTATTATGGGGTTCATGTCCACGATGCGGTAGGGAATGTGAAATTCGCTGCACGCCTTTGCCATCTGCTTTCCGTTAAGGCCCATACCGACCAGAATGACGTGGTCTTCAATCTCTCCTGCATCCTCAAGCTCTTCAGGCAGGCTCTTAAGCTCGCTGTCAACCTTGAAGTAGTCTATTCTTGAAAATGCATTCACGATTTTAGGGGTGAGCTTTTCCAAAAAGGGTGTGGAGGACATTGTAAGTATGCTCACTCCCAAAAAGATTGAAAAAAACTCGTTGGTCATGAGTCCGAATTTCATGCCTTCCTTGGCAAGAACAAAGGAAAACTCCCCGATTTGACTTAAAAGAATTGCAATGCTTATGGATACCTTTGTCGGAAGCTTGAGGGCGATGCCCGTAATAAAAGTTGCTATAAATTTTATTGCAAGAATCACGGCAGTCAGTGTGACAATTATGGTTATGTTGTTTAAAAACAGATGCAGGTTGACCATCAAACCGATACTGATGAAAAACAGGCTCATGAACACGTCCTGAAACGGCTGGATGTATCCGAGGGTCTGGTGGGAATATTCCGTATTGGAAATCAGAAGCCCTGCTATGAATGCGCCGAGTTCGGGGCCGATTCCGATAAGGCTTGTTGCAAATGTGGTTCCCATACAGATGAAAAGGGTCAAAAGCAGGAACAGATCCCTGTTTTTTGTTCTGGCCGCATCCCTCAATGCCAATGGGATGAACCATTTTGCGCCTGCAAATATGATTGCCCCAAGACCCGCAGCCTTAACAATGAGTGTCGGAAGGGTACTGAGCTCCAGGGACTGTCCTCCCAGCAGGGGAGTTATCAGGATAACTATGATAACGGCTATGTCCTGAAATATGAGGATACCCAGTGTCACCCTTCCCTGAACTGAATGGGTAATGTGTTTTTGCTGCATTATCTTCATGACAATTGCAGTTGAGGAGAATGCCACCAGAAGTCCTAAAAATATTGCGCTGTTCAATTTCAATCCTAAAGCCAATCCCAGAACCGATGCCAGAACTGTTGTCAGGACCACCTGAAGTATTCCTCCAATCAGTGCATAGCGTTTGATTGCCGAGAACTTTTCGACGGAAAACTCAAGACCTATTATAAAAAGCAGAAATATCACTCCAAGCTCTGAAAAGCTTGATATTATTGTTGTATCATTAATCGCATAGCCTAAAACGATTCCGGTTATGAACAGTCCAATCATCGTAGGCAATTTTAATTTGTTGAAAATCAAAAGCACAATCACCGCTGTGATTAGAATTATTGACATGTTTTGAAGTAGTAAAATATTCATGTTTTCATCTATATTTATAATCCTTCTTTCAATATTTTTTATTTCATTCATTCATTAAATTTATTTGCTGCTTGATTAAACTGATATTTCATCCGTCAATATATTGTTTAATCATATCATTTCATGATTTAATCTCATGTTTTTTCATGCCATTTTCGAAAACAGCATTTCAATAACTCAAATTAAAATTAGTAATTTAAGGTATTTAAGCTTTTAACAACTTAAAACAGTATTACATGCTAAAAGCAATATTAAAAAGAGAAAATGATAGTAGATTATAATCTACTAACTTTTATTAATGATTCAACAGGAACTCCTTCAATTTCAGAAAGACCTGCCTTGTCAATAAGTACAGTAACGCAGGTAGGTTCCCCGCCCAAATCCTTTACTGTGTGGATAACTTCTTTTGCGGTTTTTCCACTGGTGATGACGTCGTCAACAATAATCACTTTCTTGCCTTCAACAGTTCCGAAGTTGGTACTGATGGTACCTTCATCATCAGTGTGGTCATCATCTTTCCTGTGTTTGTTCGGGTGGAAAATAGCAAGTGCGGTGTCCAGTCCTGTCATGTCTTCTATAAACTCGGCCATCACTGTTGCAAATGGAATTCCGCTGACTGCAATACCGCATATGACATCAGCTTCGCCGTGGGTTAGAGCTATATCACTTAAAGCACCTGAAACGTAACTTAAACGGGTGGAGTTTCCTCCAATGCTTTTCCAATTGATTGCAAAGTCGACTGGGGCGTCTGATTTTATTTCTTCAGTTTTCTGAAGTGTCAACCATCTTGCTGTGTCCATACTCACATTGAGTTCGTCAGCTATTTCTCCGGTGGTAAATCCATGTTCACGGAGTTCTTGAGCCTTTTGAATTAATTTTTGTTTCACATTATCACCTAATTATAATTCCTCAAAACTGATCGGTTTATGTTCTTTAGAAGATCTGTTAGCGGCAATAACCATTTTAAGAGCCTTAAGTCCGTCTTCACCTGTAATTTCAGGTTCGGTATCATTTACGACAGCATTTAGGAATGAATTTAATTCGCCTTTAAGCGGTTCCTCATGTTTGATTTCAATATCCTGTGCAAACTTGCCGTAGACCTCGATACTTTGCTTGATGTAGTCCACAGAAATGATTCCTGCAGTGCCTGTAAGTTCCAGTTCTCTGCGTTTGTATGGGGTCAGCCAGTTCACCTCGATGATTCCTGTTGATTCGTTGTCGAAGTTTACCATTATCTCAGCGTGGTCTTCAAATTCGGAATCATCAAAACTGCTGTTCATTGTACCGTAAACCTGGGTAACTTCCTCTTCAAACAGATAATTCATAATGTCTAAATCGTGAATAGCTAAATCTATTGATACGCCAACATCCTTTATCCTTGGTGGGAGCGGACCCACTCTTTTTGCAAAGGCAGACACGATATCTCCAATTACGCCGTCATCAATAAGTTCTTTAGCCTTTTGAACTGCAGGGTTAAAACGTTCCACATGCCCTGTTGCAAGCAGCACTCCCGCTTCCTTGGAAGCAGCAATCATTTCCTCTGCCTCATTCAATGTAAATGCTATAGGCTTTTCAACAAGCACATGTTTTCCACATTTAATGGCTTCCATTACTACCGCATGGTGGAAGGTAGTTGGAACGCACACGCTTACAGCTTCAATTTCTGGATTCTTGAGTAGTTCGCAATAGTCTGTGTATCCTTTGGCTCCATATTTTTTCTCAATTTTTTTAAGAGCTCTTTCACTAACGTCAGAAACAGCAACCAAGTTTGCCTCTTCCATTTTGTGATAGACACGGACATGGTTTTCACCCATAGCTCCTACTCCGATAACTCCTACGTTAACAGTTTTCACTTCAATTCCTCCGTTTATATATAATCCGCAAAAAGTCTTCCAATGCGCCCGCCAAGTTCAAGTGCATCTTTAATAGAACCTTTTTCGTTTTGCTCTTTAAGGATTTCTCCTTCTTTAGTCAATAATATTGAATAAACATTAAATTCATTGTTATTCGCACGTGCAATGGAACCGATCGGCCATTGGCAGCCGACACCAAGCTCTTCAAGCACCTTTTTTTCTGCAAGTACTTCCTGCATAGAAACATAGTCATTTAACTTAGCAATAGTCTCTTTTTTCTCATAATCCTTACGGGTAATTATGGCCAGCGCCCCCTGGCCGGCAGGAGGTGTAATGTAATCAAGCGGAAATACTGTCTTGATGTATTTGGTCAAGTTCAATCTTTTCAATCCCGCTTCAGCCATTATTGTAGCATCCAAATCATCACTCAGGGCTTTTTTAATCCTGGTTTCAATATTTCCACGAATCGGCTTCAGTTCAAATTCCTTTTCGTAGTGATTGCAGAATGCTTCTCTCCTGAGGCTGCTGGTTCCCAGTCTGGTACCCGGAGCCAGCTCATCCCAAGGCTTATTTGAAATGAGGACTTCATGTGGAGATTCTCTTTTTGGAACTGCAGCGATTTGTAAATCCTCGTCAAGTTCACTGGGCAAATCCTTAAAACTGTGTACTGTAAAATCAACTTCCTCTTCCAAAAGTGCAATGTCCAATTCCTTGGTGAAAAGACCTTTTGAATCCATATTGTAAAGTTGGGAAGTTGTAATTTTATCTCCTTTGGTTTTAATAATTTCAACGTCAATTTTTTTGCCGGTTAATGCAGATAATGTTGCACAGACCTGATTTGTCTGAGCGAGGGCTAATTGACTCCCGCGAGTTCCAACAATCATTATTTTAATCTCCGAATTTTTCATTCTAGAAAAATTAATTTTTACTGGAAATAAGTTCTCACTTATAACCAGTTCTATATTGTTAATTTTTATAGGTTTTAATAATTAAATGTTTCAATTTTTTGTGAAAAAATAGTTGTCATCATCTTTGTGAAAGTTTTCGGTAATCTGACCTGTAAATCAAAAGAAGATTCTTTTCGTTGTTTAAAGCGAAATCATAAATGTCACTGATATTTTCAATTAATGTAGTTTGTCTTTTTAGTTTATCGGCTATTGAGGAACCCACCTCTCCTGCAAGTATGATTTCACACTCAAGACTTTCCAGATACTCACAAACCTTGTTCTCGTCGATTTCTTCACATGTGATTCCGTAATCTCCTCCGATTGCAACATACCAGTCGTCCAAATTGCCAATCATCTCGACGGATTGTCTGATTGCATCCGTATTGATTCCGGGATTTATCTCCTCAATTACCACAAAATCGCCGTTACTTCTTTTTTTGGTTCTTCCAGTAATTCCATTAAAATTGTCCAATCCTTCAATTATTTTATTTTCAGGTATTTCAAGGCAGATTCCTGTTAAAATAACTCCCAAAACATTTGAAACGTGGTGGGGTCCCGGTGCAAATGTTTTAACTGTCAGCGATCCGTTTAAAACATTGCCGTTAATTGTCTTCACATCACTGTATTTGACACTAATTTCGGTTTTGTCAAGGGAATATGAAACATCACTGACATGCATGTTCGCTTTATCGTCATCAAGACTGAACGTATTGGTTTTCGGGTGGGTGACGTCACTGTAATAGGTATCAAGACTTTCCCTATTGCACACCACCGTATCACAGTTGAATACCTGTCTTTTCGCATCACTTGCACTCAATCTGTTTCTGGCAATCGGATAATTTTCACAAATGTTTGTCAAAAGGCCGACATCGCCGATTCCGCTCACGCCAAGGGAGGATTCAAAGATTGCGGAATCATATTTTCTCTGGTTTTCGCTTTCAACAACTCCGTCGGCAATCTTGCAGATGGGATTGGCTAGTTTATATGCAAGGTCAACTGTCTCCTTGATGTTTGCAGGGGTTATGGATATGTCCTTTTTAAGGATTTTCTCCTTTTTATCCTCATACAAAAGCGCACCTAAACTTGACAGTATCAAGGGGTTTTCATCAATCATAATCTCCTTCAGCATGAAAGCCGAACTTGTCTTTCCTTTCACTCCGGTAATTTCAACCTTGGCAATGTCATCTCCCCAATCTTCAAGAAGTTCCTTCACGATTCCGTGATGGGTGATGAAGGAATAGTTTAAGTCGGGATTGTTTTTGCAGATTTCCTCATGGGTTAGTGGAAGATGAACGGGATAAATTATTCTCATTTCACCTTTATATGTCATGAGTTCACTCAAATCCTTTAAAAGCCACACGCCATATACTTCAAGCATCTTTCTGTCGATGACGCTGAGGGTGTTGTATATGTCGTATGCAAGAACGCTGCGGCCTTTCTTTGCAAGGCTTACGGCTATTTTCACGCCCCCATGGGTCATGTCAATGACGAGGTTATTCATTCATACACCTGTCTGTACTGTTCAGGCCGCCTTCACCAAGTTTTTCCTTTACCTTTTTGTAGAAGTATTTGGTGGATGTTCTGATGAAATACGCGCTCTTGTCGGATTTCTTGAATTTGATTTCCTCTTCATAGTCCGCTTCCTCGTTTCGTTGACCGTCCATAACGAACACTGCACTTTTACCCTTTTTAAGCAGTTTCACGGCAATCTCACTATTGTCTGAAACTACAAAAGGCCTTGCTCCAAGCTTATATGGGCAAATCGGGATGATGATGAATCCTCCCACCTTTGGATCCATAATCGGCCCTCCCGCTGACATCGCATATGCCGTTGAACCGCTCGGCGTTGAGATGATAAGTCCGTCGGCCCTGACCTCATCAATGATTTCTCCGTCTACCTTGATTTGGAAATGAAGCATTTTGGCGGGTTTGCTTGTCATGATGACCACTTCATTTACTGCGGAATACTGGTTGTTTTCATGGGATACCACAATCCTTGACCTTTTTTCCTTGTAGTATTCACCTCTGAGGACTCCATCAAGAGCAGTGAAGGTGTCCTGGATTTCAGTATCGGTTAAAAATCCTACAGTTCCCATGTTGATTCCAAATACGGGTATTTCAGGTTTCATTTGTGATTCCGCTCTTAAAAGTGTTCCGTCACCTCCAAGAATCACTGCCATGTCGCAGTTAAAGTCATAAATGTATTCTGACATTTTTTCAAAGTCAATGTTAAAGTTGATGCCGTCAAGCAATTCGACCATTTCCGGATAATCCTGTTTTGTTTTTGCAATAATCTTGAGAAGCTCGGGGTTATGTTTAAGTTCAATAATCTTTTGAGCCAGTCTCTTTTCGATTATTACCTCCCTTCCGCTGGTCAGAAGATAATCTATGATCTGCACGGAAAACAATGCGCTTCTGTCCTGGTCGATTCTGCCTACAACTCCCACTTTTGCAATCAGGTCTGTCTGGTTGTCATTCAGTATGTCAATTATCTGTTTGTGGAGAACTTTCGTATTTGCCGCAACAACGATTGTTTTTTCATAGATGCTCAGGGTGCTGTTGAGCTTTTCACCGTACTTGTCGGTGATTATTCCTCCGGCCTCCTCAAGGATAAGCTTGGCGGCTGCAATATCGATGATTCGACTTCCCCTAAGGTCCAGAAACGCATCGTATCTTCCGCTTGCAACATATGACAGTTCCAGAACAACACTTCCAAGCACCCTCATCCTTCTTGCATTGTCCACCAGCTTTGATGCCTGCGAGGTTCCGCTTTTGGTAAATCCTCCAAGGGTCATGTTGCTGATTTTCACTTCATCGCTTGGATGCACCTTCTTGTTGTTCAGCCAGCAGCCTTTTCCCTTTTCAGCTTCAAAAAAGTTACCGTTGGCAAGATTTGAAATGAATGCCAGCTCGACATCGTTCAATGTTGCAACCCTTCCGTCGGGAACGTTGGCTACAGCTATTGAAATTGCAAATGCGGGAATTTCCTTTATTGCATTGCTGGTTCCGTCGACAGGGTCAACCAGAAATATGAATCTCGGCTTTTCATCTTCGCTGATGTCGTCACGTCTAAGTTCATGGGTGAGTGAAATGCTTCTCTTTGTTCCTTTACCGAGTTTCAACTCACCGATCTCTTCACTGATGATGTATGAATATACTGGAGCTTCTTTTAGGATGTGCACGACTTTTTCTTCTGAAATCACATCGATTAGTGAAGTTGGGGTTCCGTCAGCACCGATTTTCACTTTTTCACCCGCTTCAGGTGTTCCGATGTATGGTCGTGTGGCTTTACCCACTTCCTTTATGATTTCATATGCAAGGTCTGTTGCTATTTTCTTGTCTTGAACATCCATTTTTTCACCTCGTTTTTAATTTTATTGCGTTTTGATACTATTTATATGGGATAAAGTTTTTAATTTACTTTTCAACATAGACGACGCTTGCAACAGCTGATGCAATGTCTTTTACTGTTGTTGTGGAGCTTTCCACAATAAGGTCTTTGATTTCAACTCCGCGCTTGTCCATCATGTAATTGGCCATGAATTTGGCCTCATCTATGATATCGTCAATGTTTTTGTTTCGTCCGGATGTCTCGACAACACATCCGAGCTCTTCTCCAATGGCCAATGCAATAACTGCTGTGATTTTTTCGCCCGGAACGTCGGAGGTAATCTCTGAGAGAACACAATTTACCATGGCCCCTGGATTCAAAGAGGGAAGGTCTACAATTTCAGTGTTGCCTGCAAGCATGCTTGAAACAGTTATGAGGTTAACATCGCCTATTCCGGCATCGGTCAGGGCATTGTCGAATGCATTCAATTTTGTCGGACCTTCGTCCTTTCCACTAACTACGGCTATTTTCATTATATCACTTACATATCTATTTGGTTGAACATATTTAAATAATGAATTATAGATATAGGTTTAGGTGTACCTAATGATTTTTAACAAATATTTATCAATATTCATATCATCATGTCTGTTCATGTTCTTGATGCTTCTGACATCGGTGGTCGTCATTACCGTATTTCACGGCGAACAAATTCCGTTCATAGGTGTTGTATTTGTGGTGATCTATTATTTCATAGTGAGGGCATTCTATAACTTCCTTAGAAACGATGATTTCTATAAAAACACAAGACAGCACAAATCAGATGTGGAAGGCGAGAAATACTGGATTAAGGGAGAACGTGACGGCAAAAAGATATTCCTCATTGTATGGATTTTTGTAATACTCATTTTAGCGGCGGTTTCGCTTCTGCTTTATTACCGCAATGTGGGAGGAATTTAATTTTTTTTATTTTAATTTTTTTATGATTTTTTTTTAAATTAAACGAATACTTTATATAAAATAGAATATATAGTTAATACTAATCTAATAATAATGCTTATTATAAGATTAAAAACCGGTTTTTAAATTTATGGAGGAAAATGAATGTCAACAAAAGTTGTAGAAATTAAAACATTAAAAGTTGGAAAATACATAGTTTTAGGAGGAGAAGCTTGTAAAATCGTCAGTTACTCAACTTCATCCCCTGGTAAACACGGAGCAGCAAAAGCAAGAATCGAAGCTATCGGTGTATTCGATGGTCAAAAAAGAAGTCTTGTAAAACCTGTAGACAGTAAAACTGATATTCCAATCATCGATAAAAGATTAGGACAAGTTATTTCAATCCAAGGTGACATGGTTCAGATAATGGACATGGAAAACTATGATACCATTGACCTGCCAATGCCTGAAGAGTTAAAAGACTCTATCGTAGAAGGTATTGAAGTAGAATACATTGTCGCTTTAGGAAACATGAAAATAATGAGAACTAGAGGATCTAACTAGATTCCTTTTCTCTTATTTATTTTCCTTTTTAGACAATTATGCTTTTGAATACTTACGAACCATGGAAATTCGCATTCTCACACGATACTGAGAACATAAAAGAAAATTCATTTGGGATAATCGGAGTTCCCTTTGACAGTACTGTTTCTTATCACTCCGGTGCACGTTTAGGGCCGATTGTAGTCAGGGAGGCTTCATTCGGTTTTGAAAAATACAACACTATTTTTAACAAGGAATTAACTGCAGAATTTTACGATTTCGGAGATGTCAATGTCATTCCGGGCAACTGCAAAGCAACATGCGCAATCGTTGAGGATACGGTCAATGAGATTCTGGATTTGAACTTGAAACCTATAATTATCGGCGGAGAGCACTCAGCTTCAATAGGTGCCATAAAGGCGCTTTCAGAAAAATATGAAAGACTGACAGTAATACATATTGACGCCCACAGGGACCTTGCATTTGATTTCATAGGCGAGAAATACTCACATGCAACAGTAATGAGAAGAGCCCATGAGATGGGTGTGAATCTTGTCCAGATCGGAATCAGATCATCATCAGCTGCAGAAGAGGAATACGTAAAGTCCACATACAACATCCAGACATTTAAAAACAGGGACGTCCACAAGCACATGGATGCCATAGAATATTACATTGCAAACATTGACGGACCGATTTACATTTCAATAGATATGGATGTGGTTGACCCTGCCATTGCGCCAAGCGTCGGAAACCCGACACCGGGAGGACTGTTCATATCCGAAATGGAAAATATTTTACAGACCATGTGTCACAAAAATATTGTGGGACTTGACGTCGTTGAAACTGCAACAGACAGACTGGGCGAAAATACAGCGGTTGTTGCAGCCAAAATAATCTATGACTTTTTAACATTGATAGATTAAATTTCTTTTTTTTATTGATTTTAGCTGGTAAAATTGCTTTCATTTAGTAAAATTGCAGTCAAATCCAACTGAAATTTTAAATATATCTGTTTACTTACATATTTGTACAAATAAGGCTCGTTTCAACCTTATCTGTTTATTAAATTTAAATGGGGTGAAAGTATTTTGAGAAATTTTAGAGAAGTTATTCATCAAAATCCCGAGCCATATAACTCGATATACAATTTTATCAAGTGTGAAGTCATTCCGAAATATTCCTGTTTGACTTCAGTGTATCAGGACAACTTTGATGAGGAAGGTAATTTCAGAATTCAGTATTATATTCGTTATGCTGCTGATTTGACATTGGATGAATGGGAAGAGTTATCTTTTCAAATTGAAGAGTTGGTTAGGCAATTCTGTCTTTCTTCTGGTGTAAATCCTGATATTTGTTTTGAAATTGATTTTATAGTTACAGTTGATGGTGAGTACTATGAAAAATACCGAAGGGGATTTTGAGGATGTAACTCCTTGTGAAATTCTTGAATTTGCTGGTGAATTGGATGAAATCAAGGAAGATTTGGATTCATCAAAGTCTGTAGTTAACCGAACAGTATATGTTAAAATATATTATGCTGTTTTCCTGTTCTTAAGGGAGTGGCTGAAAAAGCATATGAATTACCAATCCCAAAACGGTGAACATACAAAATTGCCTAATTTCATTAGAAAAAATGGTCCTTTTGATTTTAAGAAAAATCAAAAGATTTCCACTGAGTTGGTCCATTTAAAAAAATTACGCCATCAGGCTGATTATCAATTAATTGTTCCTTCAAAAAATTCCATTAACTATAATAAATGGAAATTCACTAGCATTTGTTCTGCATTTGAAATTGCAGAACGTATAATTAAAGCTTTTAAAGAAGTTTAAGTTATTTTTTTTTAAATCATAGATTTTTTTCACAGCAATTTTTTCCTAAAAGTAAAATTTAACATAACTGGTGCAAAAGTATTTTTGACGAATAATATTTTACTATTTTAAAATGTTTCATGAGTATTTTCAATATTATTGTTCTTATTTTGTAAAATTGCTTTCATTTAGTAAAATTGTAGTCAAATCCAACTGAAATTTTAAATATATCTGTTTACTTACATATTTGTACAAATAAGGCTCGTTTCAACCTTATCTGTTTATTAAATTTAAATGGGGTGAAAGTATTTTGAGAAATTTTAGAGAAGTTATTCATCAAAATCCCGAGCCATATAACTCGATATACAATTTCATCAAGCGTGAAATTATTCCAAAGTATCCCTGTTTGACTTCAGTGTATCAGGACAACTTTGATGAGGAAGGCAATCCTCGAATTCAGTATTATGTCAGATACGCTGCTGATTTGACATTGGATGAATGGCATGAATTACGTTTTGAAATTATAGATGAAGTGGAAAAATTTTGCATTTCCACAGGTGTTGATATTGCAATTTATTCCGAAATTGATTATATCTTAACTGTTGATGGTGAGTACTATGAAAAATACGGAAGGGGATTTTGAGGATGTAACTCCTTGTGAAATTCTTGAATTTGCTGGTGAATTGGATGAAATCAAGGAAGATTTGGATTCATCAAAGTCTGTAGTTAACCGAACAGTATATGTTAAAATATATTATGCTGTTTTCCTGTTCTTAAGGGAGTGGCTGAAAAAGCATATGAATTACCAATCCCAAAACGGTGAACATACAAAATTGCCTAATTTCATAAAGAAAAAAGGCCCTTTTAAAGATTATAAAAATAATGAAATATATCTTGATCTTCTTCTTTTGAAGAAATTAAGGCACCAGGCGGATTACAGGTTAACTGTTCCATCTAAATATTCTCAAAATTATAAGAAATGGGAATTCACCCGCATTGCAGATGCATTTAAAATTGCAGAAAGCATTATTAAGGCTTTCAAAGACAATTAAACTATTTTTTTTAAAACACGAAATTTTTTCCAAGGCAATTTTTCCCTAAAAGTAAAATTTAACATCATTGATGCAAAAATATTTAACTATGAATATCCGGGCACCAATTATAATGGAGATAATTTTCATAATAATTGCAGCAATAATCTATCTGATGACTGCAAACACGTTTTTCATATTCAATTTCCTTTATATTGGAACTGCCATTGCAATAGGTCTGTTTTTCATGGCAAAAGGAAAGGATTATGCAAGAAACATAATACTGCTGGCTATTGGATCATATCTATTTATATATGTTGGAATTCTTGGTCATGAAAACCTGTCCATGTCCGGCTTTTGGTACTATCTGTTTTTGGGTGTTTTTGAAGCTGCAGTTATCCATTTTCTAATTGCAAAAATCGCCGGACCTTTCCTATTTGGGAGAGGATGGTGCGGATATGCCTGCTGGACTGCAATGATACTGGATTTGCTTCCATACAAGACTCCTCAAGGTGAGAGAAAAAGCTGGGGATATGTGAGATACATTCTTTTCATGCTGATATTATGTTTTGTTGGAGGATTATTCATAATTAAAGTCAGCAATTTGGATTTGATAATATTCTACACATTCATAATCGGAAACTTAATATATTACGCAGTTGGAATCATTTTGGCATTCAAACTCAAGGACAATCGTGCATTCTGCAAATATGTCTGTCCCATAACAGTATTTTTAAAGATATCAAGCTATTTTTCATTGCTGAGAGTTACAGTTGACGCCGACAGATGTGTTGACTGCGGAAAATGCATTAAAGAATGCCCAATGGATGTGGATATGTTGGACAATTCAAGAAAAAGGGACAACGGTACCGAATGCATACTATGCCTTAAATGCGTTCACGGATGTAAAAAGGAAGCTTTAAAGTTATAGGGGAGTGTTTAAAATGAAAAAGAAAGTTTTGATTATTATTATTCTTTTAGCAATCATTGCTGTTTTGGCGATAAATGTATTTAACTTTTCGAATCAGGATTTTGACGGCAAATTCACAATGGATGTTCCTTTGGGAAAACATTACAGTGATGTGGCATGGTGTCTTCCAAATGGCGCTTTAGGATGCAAGGCTGAATACAGGCCAAACAATGATGATTGGGATTTTTCTAAAGGAAATATTGTAGTTTACTATTACAATAATTCGCTTTTGATTGAAGGGGAATCCAATGCACTGCAACATGCATTAAATGGCCTCACTACCAGTTATCTCTATCAGATATCTCAAAATGATGATTTGATTGTTTTGACCAATGACATTGGAATGAGTGCAATGCCTCCATTTTTGGTAGGTAAAAGTAATTCTGATGGCAGTGAAGTTGTTTTTGTCGGTGGAAATAATCTGGATGACTTAAGACATTATGCAAATACTATTAAATTTTCATCAGATAATTTTAATAATGCTAAAAATTAGATTAATAATTTATTAATCATTATATTCATTTTCAACCTTGTTAAGGTAATATTTACCCTTGTCGGTGATGCTGTAGAACCTGTAGCGCTTGTCTTCTTCATTTAGACATTCAACCAATTCAGCATCCTTTAGAGTTTTCAGGTATTTTGAAACATGATTGCTGTTGTCATCAATATCCTTGCTTATTTTTGAAGGTATCTTGTCCTCTTTTTCAAGTGATTTAAGAACGTTTATTCTTTTTTTGGACCTTGCAAGCAGGGATACGATGCTCATATCATCTTTTTCACTCATGGTTTTAAATTTCGAATTTAGCTATTTAATAGATATCTATATGATATTAGCATGCTAATAGCAATATTTATATGTTGTGTTTATAATAATTATTATTACAATTGAGAGGTTTTTCCTGTAACAAAAAGGTTTTATTAATGTGGGAAATTTCCAAAAAATGATGAAAACTTGTTGATATTGCAACAGATTAGCTATGAGAAACGTGCCGCAGCAGGTAAATCAAATCATGACGGAAGTTAAACGTTTTGTTGAGAGAAGCCTTGATGATGCAAGTACTATTGAATTTAGTGAGGTTTAAAAATGTTAGTTAGAAATTTGAACTTTTTGTCAATTCCTAAGGAATTTTCAAAGGTTGAGCTTGAAATATATGAGAACCGATCCATTTCATTGGTCTATATTGAAGGAAAAGGTTATTCATTGGTGTTGAAAACTGGAGAAAAAATAGACTCAGTATTCTTATTAAAGACAGATATTCTTCCAAGCAATGTCAACAGTCACTCAGACAGGGAAGATTTTATCAACGTTATTAAAATGTTACTTGATAACATTTACAGTATTGCAGACATTAAAGAATATGAAAAGCAACATCAGGAACATGTATTTTTAAGATTGATGGACATGCTAAACGAAGGAATTGAAGTGGAAATGATTTCAGAGGAAAATTCAAAAACCTACACCGATATCGAAAAGGGCTTCATGAAACTGGAAATCGATATCATGGACAACAAAATCAACGCACTCAACGAGTCCATTTCCAATGTTTCCAATAACCTTCAAAGCACTGTGGATGAAATTGAAGAGAACAAGTGGGGAAACAAAATCAAAAAATCAATTGATCAAAATAATTGGGGTTAGATTATGGTTAAATGTCAAAAATGCGGAGCAGAGGTTGTAGGTTCCGATTTCTGTTTCAATTGCGGGGAAAAAGTGGAAAAATATGAAAGCAACTCAGACATTTGTCCGAAATGCGGAACCAAAAACAGTAAAAACACAACATTCTGTAAGGAATGCGGTCATAAGCTAAATAATGCTGTGGCAGGTCCAATGTCATATTCACAAAGGGAATGGCAGGCAAGGCAGGATGAGGTTATTAAAAGATATGATATGCTGGCTGAAGAATTCGGAATCAAGGATGAGGACTACTTCCTGACAAGCGTTAAAAGATTCAATAAGCTGGAGCAAACCACAACAAAGCATCAGCTGACAAATGATGTTGCCGACACTGCATTGTTCGGACTTCCGGTAAACAGATTATTAAGACGTGATTTGGGAAATGAGACTATCATTGACGGATTTTTCTTAATCAAAGAAGATAAGTTTGTATTCATGGAAATCGATAATCGTGATTGGGAAAAGGTCAATGCGGGAATAAATAATTTCTATTTCGATAAAATCGTTTCAATGAGAGTTACCAAAAGACTGGGTGATGACAGCAGATATGCGGATATTACCAAAAGGGCATGGACATCCCCTGACGATATTATGAGGTCAATTAAAAACGATATCCAATCACTTAAGGCAACAAGATTTAAGGACATGATTACCAACAATGACAGTGCGGACATGTTTGACAGGTTACTGATTAAACTGGTCGACAACACTTCATTTGAAGTCAGGCTTCCAAGCTATCAGTTCGGTCAAAACCTGATTGACCTGTTCGAGACATTGAGGGGAAAACCGCAGACTGTCGTTGTACAAAACCAGACCTCAGAGCCATCAAAGGCTCAGCAGTTAAAGGAATTCCAGGAACTGCTTGAAAGCGGTGCAATCACACAGGATGAATTCGACCAGCTCAAGAAGAATCTGCTATTTGACTAGGTGTTAAGATGGTTAAATGCACTAAATGCGGAGTTGAAGTTTCAGATTCATTTGACATGTGTCCGAATTGCGGAAATTCCTTACTTGAATCTCAAAATGATTCAACAGATGAAACTAATGATTTAAAATGTGGCAATTGCGGTAAACCTCTTAAAAGTGATGCTGATTTCTGCTCTGAATGCGG
>CAZQWN010000018.1:15510-31154 GCA_964596915.1 uncultured Methanobrevibacter sp. | reverse complement strand
TCAAGAAGGCAAGGAGAGAGAGAAAGGAACAGAAAAAAAAATACTTAAAATTTTTACTAATAAAATATATAATTTAAATAGTATATAAAGGTATGTTTATTTAAATCAAATATAAAAATCATGAAAAAAAATTTAAAATTTTAAAATTTCAAATAAATACCTAATCATATATTAATAGTGAAAATCAATATTAATATTTATCATTTATAAACTTTACTAAATTTTAGTATTTTTTAATGAAAAACACCAATCAACAATAATTTTAGAAAAATATTTTTTCAATATTCATTTAAATAAGGGAATTGTTAGTTTACAATAATTAAAATTAAAAACCGTTAATTATTGAACTAACATTCTGTCACTACACACTGCCGGGAAACTTAAAAATGCAATAGACTTCAAACACATAATCTGTGGAACTGAACAGTCTATTGAAAGAAAATTTTTCATTTTCCTTTCAATTCATCATTCAACGCTGCATTTTGAGCTTCAAGCATAGCTATTTTTTTATAGGCCATATCCAACTCACGATTAACAGCATCTAATTTCCCATTACTAAATTGTAAATCCTCTTTAGCAAAATTCAAACTTTCCAATATAGCTTCTTGAGATGCATATCGGAATTTACTGTCTGAAGACGTTTTATTGTCTAACATATTTTGTATCTTCATATACTCTTTTTCATCATCATAATATGCGTCCAACAAAATTGAAATAACTGAATAGAAAGTATATTCCATGTCCCTATTTAAATCATCAACAATTTTCAAATAAAGCATTACAACTTCCCCAGTTATTTCACGGGCACAATTACAGAGCGAATATAGGACAATTACCCCTAAATTCAAAGCGTCTTGTGTGGTTAATTTATTCATTATTAATTTTTATCCTTAGATTACTTACTCTTTCGGACATATTTTCACCAAGATCCAAAAAATATAGTTTAATAATGTCTGAAGGAGTTCTGACAATTCACAATCATATAGATGAGATGCAAATGCCATCAAGGTAGGCAACTGTTCATCCACCACCAACTGAATATCATACTTACCAATCATGCCCCTCTTTTTGGTCACCAACCGGTGCCGTCTGATGACCTAATCCTACGGCAGCCCTTTCAAACAATACTTCATAATCAGGGTCTGCTATATATGCCGAATCCATTTCACCGGTTGTGCCATCTTTTAGATGGACAGGGCGGTTAATTTTTTTAACGAATTTCCAGGAACTCCTATAGTGCTTGTATACTCGGCAGGAAAATCATTATACAAAATGCTATGACACAAATCAAAAGGTTTGTTATATTTGCGTTTTCTATTCATTATATCCGCTCTATTTTTTTAAATTCAAACCAAAAATCAACCAAACGCAAAAGTTATGTATAAACAATGGCATGGTCAATGGAAATTAAATTGCAGTGCAATTAACTTCAAAAACAAATTTTAATTTGTTGATATTACTTTGACCATCCGAATATATAGAAATTTTTGAAGTGCGACAAAGCACAAAATCATACCGGCAAAACGAATGCATTTGGCTCCTACAGTTATTATTTCAGTTAAAAATTAATTGAATTGAAAACTACAGAAACAGTCCTAATCAAAAATAAGACAAATCTTAATATAACCTAATTTTAAAAATATAAATAATCAAATTAACTGCATGATACCATGATAGAAGTTGAAGTGAAAGCAAAAATAAACAGTTTTGAAGAAATGGAAGAAAATCTCGGGAAAATCGGTGCAACAAAAACCAGAAAAGAGTTTCAGGAAGACATATATTTCAACAGCCCTGTTGTTGATTTTGCCGAAACCGACGAGGCATTGAGAATAAGAACTACACAAGAAGGTGACAACAAGAACATATTCATCACCTACAAGGGACCTAAAATAGACTCACAGTCAAAGACCAGAAAGGAAGTTGAAATGGGAATAGAAGATTCTGAAAAATGTGCAGATATCTTTGAAGAAATAGGATTTGAAAAGGTAAGGGCCGTTCGCAAAAACCGACAGTATTTCGAATATGAAAACTTTGAAATATCACTGGATGATGTTGAAGGTCTTAACCCGTATATGGAAATAGAAATTGCTTTAGACGATGGTGAGGACTACAGTGAAGCTCAGGATAAAATTTTCAAACTTTTCGAAAAATTAGGTATAACTGATGGTTTTGAGAGAACTTCATATCTTGAGCTATTAGAAAACCTATATAAATAAAAAACCTATTATATTATATATTAGATAATTTTTTAGAAGTGATTATATTGCAATATTTTATAAGTCATTATAACAAAGAGTCTGAATTAACATTTCCAGATGACATTACAATTTATGACACTACTTTAAGAGACGGCGAACAAACCCCAGGAGTTTGTTTCAGCTTTGAAGAAAAATTAGAAATCGCAAGAAAACTTGATCAATTTAAAATACATCAAATTGAAGCCGGTTTTCCAATTGTTTCCGAAAAAGAAAAAGAATCAGTGAAGGCAATAGCTAATGAAGGACTTGACGCTGAAATTCTCGGATTGACAAGGACAAAACCGGAAGACATTGATGCTGCACTCGACTGTGATGTTGATGGAGTAATCACATTTGTGGGAACTTCAGACATCCACCTGGACCACAAGATGCACATAACAAGACAGGATGCAATAAACCTTTGTGAAAGTGCCGTGGATTATGCTAAGGACCACGGATTGTTCGTGGCATTTTCAGCAGAAGATGCAACTAGAACAGACATTGAATTTTTAAAACGTATTTACGGCAAGGCTCAAGAGTGCAAAGCAGACAGGGTGCATATTGCAGACACTACAGGAGCAATTACCCCTCAAGGAATTAAATATTTAATGGAGGAACTTGTAAAAGATATTGACATCGATATTGCAGTTCATTTGCATAATGATTTCGGCCTGGCAGTTATAAACTCAATCACAGGTGTTTTGGCAGGTGCAAAAGCCGTATCAACAACTGTCAACGGCATAGGGGAAAGAGCGGGAAACGCTTCACTTGAAGAGCTTATCATGGCTATGAAAATATTGTACGGCAAGGATTATGGCTTTAAAACCAAATACATCAAGGAACTCTCAGATCTGGTTTCCAACGCAAGCGGTCTGCCAATTCCATACAACAAGCCGATTGTCGGAAACAACGTATTCAGGCACGAGTCAGGAATTCACGTAGATGCAGTTATCGAAGAACCTCTATGTTACGAACCATACCTTCCTGAATTGGTCGGTCAAAGAAGACAGCTTGTTTTAGGTAAACATTCCGGTTGCAGAGCAGTAAGAGCAAAATTGAATGAATGTGACCTTGAAGTCAGTGACGAAGAACTTATTGAAATTGTAAAACAGGTTAAAAAATCCAGGGAAGAAGGAAAATACATCAACGACCAAGTATTCAAGGACATAGTTAAAAAAATCAGCAGAAAGGAATAGGTTGAAATGAACATTACGGAAAAGATATTATCATCAAAGGCAGGCCATGAGGTGAGTGCTGGTGAAATCATTGAAATTCCGATTGACCTTGCAATGTCACATGACGGAACATCACCCCCTGCAATCAAAACCTTTGAAAAGATTGCAGATAAAGTATGGGACCCTGAAAAGATAGCCATTATTTTCGACCATAACATCCCTGCAAATACAATAGGTTCCGCTGAATTTCAAAAGGTTTGCAGAAACTTCATTAAGACCCAAAACATTACTAAAAACTTTATCCATGGGGAAGGAATATGCCATCAGGTAGTTCCGGAAATGGGACTGGTAGAACCTGGAAAAGTCATTGTGGGTGCAGATTCACATACATGTACATACGGCGCATTCGGTGCATTTTCAACAGGTATGGGAGCAACAGACCTTGCAATGGTTTGGGCAACCGGAAAAACATGGTTCATGGTTCCTGAAGCAATTAAAATGACAGTTGAAGGTGAACTTAATCCGTATATTGCCCCAAAAGATATCATCTTAAACATCATAGGAGAAATAGGAATTGCAGGCGCAACCTATAAAACCGCAGAATTCTGCGGCCCGACAATCGAAAGCATGGGCGTTGAAGGAAGGGCAACCATGTGCAATATGGCCATCGAGATGGGTGCAAAAAACGGAATAATGGAACCCAACCGGGAGGTCATTGATTATGTGTGCAAAAGAACCGGAAAACATCAATCCGAACTGAATATCGTTAAATCGGACAAGGACGCAATTTATTCACAGGAGATGCACTTTGACATTACCGATATGGAACCTCAAATTGCTTGCCCTAATGACGTTGACAACGTATGCAGCATCTCAAAGATAGAAGGAACATCCATTGACCAATGCTTAATAGGTTCATGTACCAACGGAAGACTGTCTGACTTGAAAGATGCATGCGAAATACTTGAAAATCACAAAATATGCGACGACATAAGATTATTGATTCTTCCGGCCTCAAGGGAAATATATAAACAGGCAATGCATTTAGGCTACATCGACACATTCATAGATGCCGGAGCCATCATCTGCAATCCCGGCTGCGGACCATGCCTTGGAGGACATATGGGAGTGTTATCCGAAGGAGAATCATGCATTTCAACAACAAACAGAAATTTCAAAGGCAGAATGGGAGACCCTGCATCTTCAGTATACTTATCTAATTCCAAAGTGGTTGCCGCTTCAGCAATTACTGGAGTTATTACAAATCCAAAAGACCTATGTGATTAAAATGCAAAATAAGAAAAATGAAGCCAATAAACGATTAATTGAAAAAATGAACGACCTGGAGGAATCTTACGGCCAGAAATTTTCGAACACACAAAAAATTCTACTAACAACAGACGGATCAATCACTGCAATTCTAGATGTACTCTACGGAAAAATTAATTTGCTCACACTGGACCAGCATTTCGAAACAGCTGATGGCTACCATGCAAAACTGGTAAATGTTAATGAAGGTGAGGAAATTAATTTTAGAGAAGTTTTAATGCATAAGGAAAGCAAGCCCTTAATATATGCTATATCACATGTTCCATTAGGAAGATGCAGTGAGGAAATCTGCTCCGATTTGCTTAGGGCAGACATACCGATTGGAAGAATATTGAAAAACTACAAGATAGAATCAAGAAGAGAGGTCAACAACATTTTCATAGAAAAACCTGACGAAAAATTGCAAGAACTCTTTAAAACAGATGAAGACTTTCTGGCACGCGAATATGTAATCATCAACAATGAAGAAATACTGATGTGGATTAAGGAAATGTTTCCGGTAAGTTATTTTTCAGAGATATGAGTGAAATACATGAATGCAAAAAAAACAATTTTACAAAACGAAATAAAAGATAGAATAGATGAAATAGAAAAAGAGCACAATATAAAGTTATCAAAAACCCAAAGATTATTATTGTCAATTCGAGGACCAATTTCATCAAATTTAGACGTATTGTACGGTAACGTTAACATATTCATTATAGACCAGCACATCGAAGAAGCTGAGGATTATATTAAAGAATTGCTTGAATTGGAAGATAATGATAAAATATACTATAGAGAAATTATTATGCATAAAAACGGCCGTCCTTTATGCTATTCACAATCATACATTCCACTATCTAGATGCAGTGAGGAAATTACTGAAGAGTTACTTGAGGAAAAATTATCAACAGGACATATTTTGGACAAACATCAAATAGAATCAGTGAGACTAACCACAAATATTGATATCGAAAAATCAACACCTCTACTTCAGGATCTGTTCAAAACCGATGACGATTTATTAATACGTGAGTACGACATGATTCACAATAAAAAAATTGTGGTGCATGCAAAAGAAGCATATCCTATAAGTTATTTCTCAGAATCATAAGGGAGTAACTTGATTTCACAGGCAAAATTAATACAAAATATTTTGAAATGAAAGTTACCAATCGGCAGAATATTAAAAAAAATGTACCTTGAAAAACCGGGTTCAATTCTAAATGAGTTATATAAAACTGATGAGGATTTCGTATCACAAGAATATACATTAATAAAAAAAGAAATATAGGTGTTAATAATGGGTGTAAAACTTAAGGACATAATAGAGCCTGAAAAAATTGATTTTAAGGATTTGGAAGGAAGAGCAGTATCAATTGATGCATTCAATACACTTTACCAATTCCTATCAACCATAAGACAAAGGGATGGAAGACCATTAACTGATGAAAATGGAAATATCACATCTCATTTGAGCGGAATATTATATAGAAACTCCTCAATGGTTGAAAAGGACATCAAACCAATTTATGTTTTTGACGGGACATCATCCGAGCTTAAAAGCGACACTCAGGCAAAAAGAAGAGAAATTAGAGAAGAAGCTGAAAAAATTTACAAAGAGGCTTTAGCCGAAGGCGATACTGAAAAGGCACGTAAATTTGCAATGAGATCATCAAAACTATCACCCGAAATTATAGAATCATCCAAAAAGTTATTGACACTGATGGGAATACCTTATGTTGAAGCCAAAGGAGAAGGTGAAGCACAGGCAGCATATCTGGTTGCAAACGGCGATGCATATGCAGTAGCTTCTCAGGATTATGACTGTCTACTGTTCGGAGCTAAAAGGGTTGTAAGAAACCTTGCAGTCAACTCCAATCTGGGAAATCTTGAATATTATGAATTGAACAGGGTTTTAAAGGAGCTTAAAATTACACGTGAAGATTTAATCGATATGGGAATATTGATTGGAACTGATTTCTGCGAAGGTCTTAAAGGAGTGGGTGCAAAAACAGCACTTAAATTAGCTCACAAAGGACAGCTTAAAGAAAAATTGGCTGAACTTCAAAAGGAGTCAACACATGATTTAGATGAAGTCAGAGAACTGTTTTTAAATCACAATGTAAATACCGACTACAAAATCAAATGGGAAAAACCAAAACAGGACAAACTGATTGAATTTTTATGCTATGAACATGGTTTTTCCGTTGACCGTGTTACAAAGGCATCAGATAAACTAAAAAATTTAAACTCATCACAGGGCAGTCTTGATGCATGGTTTTAGAAGGATATCAATAAGGAGGGAAATCCTCTCCAAACACTTTTTTTGCATATCTAATAGCCAAATCTACCTGAGGAGCATAATCTTTAAGCATTTGCTTTTCGAAATACAATCTGGATGGAGATTTTAAAATAAGTTTTAACAGTTTTTCATATGTTTCAACAGACAAATCCTTATTGAATCCGAACTCCTCTTCAAGTTCGGGAGTTAACTTTTCAAAGCAGGGAAATTCCAGTGTTTTGCAAACCGTTTCAGGTGAAAAATAGGTCATCCTAATCAGTGGTGAAACTGAAGAAACCAGCACATGATTACCCAGTTTAATCAATGGCGGAACACCTGTCTTTTCATAGCGTTCCATTGAAGTTAATTTATCATAGTTTTTAAGATTGTAACAGTGCAGTTCAGTGTAAAAATCCGGTGAAAAGTATTTGATTAAATCCAAAATCTTCTGACCGATTTCTGATAGATAATAATCCTTTTTAATGGTTGAAATATATGGAGTCTTATCGAAATTATAAAAATAGAATTGTCCTTGGGATAAATCCTCTTCATTAATCCTTTTAATGAATTTTAATGAAGTTACGCCTTCATTTCCATGAACTCCTCCAACAAACAGTTTGGTTGGACCTTCACCATTATCAATATATCTAAAATAAGACATAAAAAAAGAAAATTGAAGGAATTATGTTCCTTCTTGCCAGTTTGCCATGTAATCTTTTTGCTTGTCAGTCAATGAGTCTATTTCAATTCCCATAGCATCGAGTTTCATGCTTGCTACAGTGTAGTCAATTTCATCAGGCGCTTTGGTTACGCCAACAGGCAAATCGTTTTCAAGAATGTGTTTTGCAGACAATGCCTGAACGGCAAAGCTCATGTCCATAATTTCTGCAGGGTGTCCTTGTCCACGGGCAGCAGAGAGGTTTACTAAACGTCCGTCAGCTAAAAGATAGATTTTACGTCCGTCCTTGGTTGTGAACTCTTCAATACTTTCACGTACTTCTTTTACTTCAGTTGAAATAGCTTCAAGGTCAGACCTGTTGATTTCCACATTGAAGTGTCCTGAATTTGCAAGCATACAACCGTCTTTCATGTATTTGAAGTCATCACCGCAGATGATGTCTGCATTACCTGTTACAGTAATAATCAAGTCAGCCTGTTTTACTGCTTCACGGATTGTCATTACACGGTAACCGTCCATTCTTGCTTCCAAAGCACGGATTGGATCCACTTCTGTAACGATTACATCTGCTCCGAGACCTGCTGCTCTTAGTGCAAGTCCTCTTCCGCACCATCCGTATCCGCATACGACAACGGTTTTTCCTGCTATTACCATGTTGGTTGTTCCCATGATTGCATCGAAACTGGATTGGCCTGTACCGTATCGGTTATCAAACAAGTATTTTGTATAAGCATCGTTTACTGCAATTACAGGAAATTTCAATGCTCCGTCAGCATGCATAGCCTGTAATCTGTGAACACCAGTTGTGGTTTCTTCACATGCGCCCTTGATGTGTTTTAAAACATCTGTCCTTTCGTTGTGGAGAACCATAATCATGTCCGCACCGTCGTCGATGATGATGTCGGGCTTGTGGTCTAAAACCATATTGATGGTTTGATAGTATTCCTCATCATCCTGCTCCCTCCAGCCGTAAACATTTAATCCAAGGTCAGCTGCACCGGCAACTGCATCATCATGGGTTGAAAGAGGATTACATCCAGTCATTGCAACTTCAGCTCCTCCGGCCATCAGGGTCAAACCTAAGTTGATGGTTTTAGGTTCCAAGTGTAAGCATGAACCGATAGTAATGCCTTTGAAAGGTTGAGTTTCTTCATATTCCTTTTTGATGGATTCCAAAACAGGCATGTGTTTTTGAACCCATTCGATTTTTCTAACACCTTCAGGTGCCAATGACATATCCTTAACTTTACTCATAATATCACGATAAAAATTAATCAATAATATAACTATATAATTAAAAGTAATTAAATACATATGCTAATTTTTAAAAAATGGCTAAAAATTGCAAAAAAACAAAAACTTTAAATGTAATGATAAAAATATATATCTTTGTTAGATGCCGGGGTGGCTCAGCTGGTTAGAGCGCACGGCTCATAGGGTAATATAGCGTGCTCAACCGTATTCCTGGGATACCGTGAGATCGCGGGTTCGAATCCCGCCCCCGGCATCATAAATCCCAGGAATTTTCCATCTAAACTTTTTTTAAAATATTTTTCTCAAAACATAACAGTTTTATAGTTTCATTGGACAATATATCCATGTTAAGTTATTGAGGATTTGAAATGTTATATAATGAACTTGGAAAAACTGGTTTGAAAGTTTCAAGACTGGGTTTTGGAACAATGCGCCTTCCAACAATCAATTCCAATGCGGACATTGACACTCAAGAAGCATCAAAAATGCTCGAGTACGGAATTGAAAACGGAATAAATCTCATCGATACTGCCTATCCCTACCACAGCAAAACTTTAGATGGCAGCGGAAACAGTGAACGCTTTGTTGGTGAATTTTTATCTGAAAACAATTACAGAGACGATGTATTAATCTCTACAAAGTCACCATCATGGGCAATTGAATGCAAAGACGATTTTCAGATGTATCTTGACGAACAGCTTGAAAAACTGCAAACCGACTATATAGACATTTATCTGCTTCACTCCCTTACAGTTCCTGACTGGTTTAAGGTAAAGGATTTTGGTGTTTTAGACTTTTTGGATGACTGTTTAAGTTCCGGTGTCGTAAAGCATATAGGATTTTCATCACATATAGAAATTGATTATCTGATTGAAATCATTGACGAATACCCCAAATGGGAAATTGCAATGACCCAAATGAACTATTTTGATGAATATTACCAGTCAGGAGTCATGGGTCTGGACTATCTAAAAGAGGTCAATATCGCAAGCATGATTATGGAGCCTCTTCGTGGAGGAAGACTAGTTAACAACATCCCCCAATCAGTTCAAGAGATTTGGAACATGGCGGAAGTCAAAAGAACTCCCGTTGAATGGGCATTTCAATACCTATGGAACAGGGACGATGTGGACTGCGTTCTAAGCGGCATGACCAGCCTTGAGCAAGTCAAGCAAAACATTGAAATAGCTTCAAAAGTCGATGAGATAAGTGAACATGACCATGAAATCATCAGAGAAGTTGCAAGAGAATATCGGGGATTTGTAGGTAACAGATGTACCAGATGCGGCTACTGTATGCCCTGCCCTCATGGCGTGGACATCATAAATTGCCTAACCGAATACAACATCGCAACCATGCTGAATGATCCTAAAGGCAGCGCGATGCAATACTTCTCACTGATTGACGATGATTCAAGAGCTGACAGCTGTGTTGACTGCAAGGAATGCCTTCCATTCTGTACCCAAATGCTGAACATTCCAGAAGAACTTCAGAAGGTATATGAATACTTCGGAAGTGAATTTGACCACTTTTAGGTGTGAAAATGGAAAATGAAGATAAATATTGGCAGATAATAACACGCCAGTTGCCTCTTGTAGACAAAAGAGAACAGGAAAAATTCAGGAAAGCAAAAATTGCAGTTATAGGCTGCGGTGGAATCGGAGGCCAGACCATTGAAATGCTTGCAAGAATGGGCATTGGTGAACTTGTTTTAGTGGACGAGGATTCCTTTGACTGGACCAACCTGAACAGACAGACTCTTGCAACAACCGAAGAAATCGGCATGGCCAAAAGTGAAATCGCAAAACATAAAATTGAAAAAATCAACCCTTATGTTAAAGTGACAAACTTCAATGAACACGTGGATGCGTCAAACATCGGCAAAATCCTCAAGGATGCAGACATCGTCATAGATGCGCTTGACAACATCACAACAAGAGTGATTGTATCAAGAAAAGCCAGAGACAATATGATTCCATATATCCACGGAGCGATTCACGGGACACTTGGCCAGATTACAGTGTTTTTATCAAACACCAAAAGTTATGAGGAAATGTTCAACCTGCCTTCAGAAGGAAAAGAGCTGAATGACAAAGTTATTGAAGATTTGATGAATCTAACCTCAGGAGTTCCTCCGGCAATAGGACCTACACCAAATCTTATAGGGTGCCTTGAAGCGATGGAAGCGTATAAGATAATAACAGGCATCGGAAAGGTCACCGTTGCACCGAAAATTCTAACATTTGACTTATTGGATTTGAGTTCATTCAGAATTGAAGAACTTTGAAAATAAGTCAAATATTTGATTCTTTTTTTATAATAAAATGAACAATATATACTAAAATCTACAAATTGAATATATATTATTCATCAAAATAAAATTTACTTATACATAAAATTAGATAATATCATCATCTGACTATTTTTTCAAAATATTTATATATTAATAAATTAAGATATATTTTTAATAGGAAGTATATTTCCGACTATTAAAAACTCAATCTTAATATTTTGGAGCTTGATTTAGATGGGCGATATTCCAGAAGAAAAAATACAACATATAAAAGAAAAAATGAAAGAGGATAATATCAAATTTATCCGTTTACAATTTGTGGACATAAACGGTACCGTCAAAACCATTGTCATCCCATTCAATGGTGAAGACATGTCAGAACTGTTCAATGAAGGAATGTTATTTGACGGATCATCAATTGCAGGATTCGTTGGAGTAAACGACAGTGACTTGGTATTGAAACCTGACATCGACACATACTCCAGACTTTCATGGAGGCCTGAAGAGTCTGCAACCTGCAGATTCATCTGTGACGTTTGGACTGCAGATAGAAAACCATTCGAAGGAGACCCAAGAGGAGTGCTTAAAAAATCACTGGCACACATTGCAAAAATGGGACTGCAATATAACATCGGTCCGGAACCAGAATTCTTTATCGTGGATATCGATGAAAACGGATACCCTATGCCTTATGATAATGCGGGATACTTTGATGTGGAACCTTTAGACAAGGGCACTGATTTCAGAAGAGAATTAACATTGAATCTTGAAGACCTTGACTTTGAAGTTGAAGCATCCCACCACGAAGTGGCACCCGGTCAAAATGAAATTGCATTTAAATTCAAGGACGCACTTAAGACTGCTGATGCAGTAATTACATTCAAACAGGCAATCAAAGCTATCGTGGACAACATGGCTACATTTGACCAACTGGATTACAGGGTAACCTTCATGCCAAAACCGTTCTTCGGTGTCAGCGGTAGTGGAATGCACTGCCACCAGTCCGTATTCAAAGGAGACAAAAACCTTTTCTCAGACCCAGATTCAGAAACCGGACTTTCAAAAGACGCACTTCACTTTATGGGAGGATTGCTCAAGCACGCTCCTGCAATTACAGCAATCACAAACCCTATCGTTAACTCATACAAACGTTTAGTTCCCGGTTTTGAAGCACCAGTATACAGAGCATATGGTCTTAGAAACAGGTCCGCGTTAATAAGAGTTCCTGCGGCACGTGGAAAAGCCACACGTATCGAATACAGATCCCCTGACCCTGCATGTAATCCATACCTCGCATTTACAGTAATGCTTGAGGCAGGAATTGACGGAATCGTGAACAAAATCGACCCGGGAGAACCTGTAGAGGAAAACATTTACGTAATGACTCCAGAGGAAAGGGAAGAAAAAGGAATAAAACTCTTACCAACAAGTTTATGGGAAGCTTACCACTCACTCGAAGAGGACCCAATGATTCTCAACGCTTTAGGACCTCACGTAAGCGAAAAGTTCCTAGAACTCAAATACCAGGAATGGGACGAATACCGTGTTCAAGTATTTGGATACGAACAAAGAAAATATTTAGATATCTAAATCTAAATATTTCATTTTTTATATTAATACTCCAACTTCTGAATGGAGATGAATTGCATCAAAAGAGTATCTACTTATCAGATGCTCTTTGATGAACTTAAAATAATAAATAGCAATAACGGTGTTTAATAAAACTTTTCAACTATAACCAAGTTAAAAAAAACATTAACACTTGTAAAATTGCATTAATCGTCGAAACGACGGTGCAGTAAAAATTTCCAAAAAGTATATTTGATTTGCGAATCCCCTTAATACAATATGGGGAAGTTCAATTTGAATTTAATGATAGATGTATGATTAAATTTAAAATGGGGTTATTATATGTCAGAATCCGAACACCGAATGATAGAGATTTTAAGGATATTGAATGCACAGGAAAGGCCGACCGGGTCCAAACTGATTGCAGATGAGCTTAAAAGCAAGGGCTATAACTTGGGCGAACGTGCAGTAAGATACCATATGCAAATTCTGGATGAGAAGGGATACACTGAAAGAAAGGGATATTCCGGAAGAATAATCACCGACCTGGGCCGTGAAAAGCTAGAGAAGGGACTGATATATGACCAGGTTGATTTCATTCATTCAAAGTTTGAAGAAATGATTTATTTAACTGACTTCAACTATATGACACAAAGAGGAAATGTAGTTGTAAACACCTCAACCATTTATAATGAAGAATCAATTAATATACTGAAAGAGATTTTTGAAAGCGGTCTTTCTGTTAGTCCTTATGTTAATTTAAACAGAGTTGGAAAGAATGATGAAATAGAAGTGACAACATTGTGCGGCACCACAATAGACGGGATACTTCTGAATGAGGGAATACCTTCACAGCCGCAATATGGAGGACTTCTGAAAATTGAAAACAATCAGCCGATCACATTTACACAACTGATTTCATACAAAAAGACATCCGTAACCCCACTGGACGCATTTTCAAACGCAAATCTGACTTCGGTTTTGGATGTAGTCACTACAGGAAGAGGGATCATACCTGCAAATTTCAGACTTATACCCGGCGTCGGAAGGCAAAAAACAGTCGAAATACTTAAAAAACTAGAAAAAATTGGAATTGGCGGAATAATTGACATTTCCAATGAAGGTGAAGACATTTTGGGAATACCTGTTCCTGACGGAATGATTGGAATAGCCATTGTCGGCGGAATTACACCATTCTGCGCCATCAAGGAATTGGGAGAAGAAATTGACATCAAGATTGCGGAGGAAATCAGAGACTTTAAAACACTGTCTCCGATAACAACCAATATAACACCTACACTGCAGGTAGGAAGCAGCATCAAACAACCAAAAATACCATTCTTGCTTTCAAAATCTTGGAACCTGATACAGCAAGTAAATTTCAATGTTGAAAAAAGAAAAGGAGACATAATTTCAAATGTTTCCTATCTGGACAAGGATGACTTAGATACTGCTCTGACAATAATGGAAGACGCCTACAATTCAAATCCGAAATACATCAATCCTTACTACAAGCTTTTAAAGCATCCAACCGACGATGATAAAATCGGGATCGGAACAATATGCAGCTTAAGCATTGACGGTCTTTTAATAAACAACGGAATCATGTGCAATCCGATTTACGGAGGACTGCTGGAACTTACAGAACCTCCACTCTTTATCGACTTGATATCATATAACGGAACAACAATAGACCCTCATAAAATATTCCTATCTAAAAACATGACTTCAATATCCGCAAACAGCGGAACCAAAAAGATACTGGCAAGTTTTAAGGAAATTCCTTATGTTGCACGTGACTATGCAGTTCACCTTTTGGACATCCTGAAAAATACTGGATTTTCAATATATAAAATAGGAAAACCAAGAGAAGTGACATATAATGCAAAGGCTGACAATTATAACTTCGGAGTTGTTGCTGGCAGTGGACTTAATACCATCGGTGCAATAAAAGAAGAAGGAATCAATATTAAAGTTAAAGCTATCGAAAAATTAATACCATTTGAAGAAATGGACAGATTGTAGTTACACTATTGTAACATCCACTTCTTCACCGTTTTTAGGATAGTGGGTGAACTCAATAATATCATTTTCTAATTCATAAACATCAATTTCAACTGTAGCACCCAAATCACTCTCATCAAGAGAGATTAATATTTTAAAACCGGGCTTTCCAAAATATTCAGAAAAATCCACATTTAAAACTTCACCTGCTGCAAAAATCCTATTATATGCTATTTCCAAATTATCATGAATTTTTACATTCTCCCTCAAATACTCAACCGCTTCTTTAGTGGAAAACTCCAAATACTTCATAAACTCAACCTCCTATTTAAAAATAATCTTTTTCATAATATAAATCTTTATCGATGTGAATATTTTTATAATGCCTTTCAAATATATGTACAGATTAACTTTTAGAGTTATCTAACTAAAATTTTGGTGATATAATGGCAATGATTATTGGTTCCGGTGCATATGTCGGACTATTAGCTATGGAATTAGTTAAAGCAGGCATACCAACAATAATTTTAGAAAAAGGACCATATTTTGAACCTAAAGATTTAATTGAAGAATGTGCTAAAGATAAAATATATGATACAAGTACTGAAGAACCCCTATTAGTTCAGGATTAAATAATATTAGCGACATTGAAAGCTTTGAAGTAGATAATTCAAACATCTGCGAAGGAATAAAGCAATTCTCAGAATTTGCAAAAAGCAAATCATTAGATGTTAAAACATCTGAAAAAGCAATTGACGGATTAGGAAAAAAATACGTTCAAGCAGGATTTGATTATGCTTTAACAATATTAAACAATGTTGAAGATATCGAGGTTGTT
>CAZQWN010000018.1:0-15410 GCA_964596915.1 uncultured Methanobrevibacter sp. | reverse complement strand
AGGATTTGATTATGCTTTAACAATATTAAACAATGTTGAAGATATCGAGGTTGTTGCTAAAGACAACAATATTGTTGGAGTAAAATATGTCAAAGATGGTTTTGAACGTATGAGATACAGTAAAACTGTAATTCTTGCTACAGACGGATTATATTCATCAGCTTTATTAAAAACAGCAGGCATTGAAAGTGAAACAATCAAATATAAACCAGCCGTCACAATCAGTGCAAAATTAAGAAAAGTCGAATTAAAAAACGATTTCCCAATCATTACCCAAATTAAAGGTAGTGACTTTACTTTATATCCTTATGCACTAAATAATGATGAAATCACAATATTGGTTGCATCAAATACCCAAGAAGAAGCTTCACTTGATGGGGAAAACAACATCACAGTAACAACTAACGAATCATTAGATGCTGGAATTGAAGTAGTTAAAGAAATTTTACAAGAAATGAAAGCAAAAGATATTTCAATAAGTGAAGCAACTGCCATAGACTGCAAAGGCAGTTCCACAATTGGAAATATCGTTGATGATAATTTAGAAACAAGTGTTAAGGGATTACACGTATGTAATTCAAGTTTAAGCGCAACCGACATTCCTATCATGTCATTATCTAAAAAATTAGCTGAGTTTTTAATAAATACCGATTACGATAACAATCAATTTGGTAAAAATGACTATGGTTTAGGTAAAACATATGGTAAGATGGATGGTTGGTGGAGAGAACCTCCAAAAGAATAAAATTAATTTTTATTCTATTTTTTTCTTTTTTAAATAACTTCTATAACTGTTTCAACATCATCTTTAATATGACGCAATTCTAGTAAGTCATCTTTAACTTCATTAAAATCAATTTCCACACTTTGATTTAAAATTTTTCCTGTCAACTGTAAAACAACACGAAGCCCTTCGCCAGTTTGTCCATCTTCTGCAACAATGTTCAATACTTCACCCGGAGCAAAAATACGATTATAAGAAATTTCTAAAATATCTCTTATTTGAACATTATTTCTTACATATTCAATAGCCTCATCAGCTGTCAATTCTATTTCATTAACCATTTTTATCCCTCACATATCAAAAGCATTGCAACAGTAATTTAAAAAAAAAGAAATAAAAGGGAGGAATTATAAATTCCTATATTCCCTAATTGAAGTATATTCGTCGTCTAGCTCACCGTATTCAGCTAATTTTTCCTTATTAGCTTCAGCATCTAAGAAAAGATTACCTTTTCCGTTAAGACCAATATCTCCAGAATATTTAATATATTTTCCTTTAAATACTTCACCACTACTTTCAGGATCTACAACTACACCTTCACGAACAAATCCTTCAAGTAATCTTCCTAAGAATCCGTGAATGACAATAGTTCCGTTTTTCATTTGACCGCCAGGCCAACGGTTAACGTCACCATCAATTTCAATGATACCTTTAGTCATGTGAATTCCTGCCAAAATATCGCAGTTACCTTTAACATGGATTCTTCCACCAGTTAAACATTCACCACATTGTTTTCCGGCATTTCCGCCTACAACAATTTTACCTCCAGTCATACCTCTCCATTCACCAATATAAGAAGCACCAGTGAATTCCTTAGTATTACCTTCGATTTCAAGATATCCTCCGGACATTTCTCTACCTGCATGAGCTGCAGCATCTCCTTTAACAAGAATAGATCCTCCAGACATCTCTGCACCTACATGAAGATCAACACTGCTGTTACAAATGATGTTTCCACCACTCATTTTACAACCGATGTATTTTACTCTATTTAAATCTCCATTTAAAATCATTTCAACTTCATCAGGCCCATCAGCTTCACCTTCCACAGTAATATCGAAGAAATCAGTGATTGGGAATCTAGAATTTCCGATAGGTACATTATATTTTGCAAAATCCTCTTCAGTCCAAGAATAAATTTCATCAGGAATTAATTCATCGAATTCCAATGCAATTGTTGATGTTTTTAATTGATTAAAAGTTATTGTTTTCAAATTAAACACCCCATTTATTTTTCAACGTCAATTCTGATTGGGTTGGATAAATAATGATCATGTACAGGATAATTTTCCCATTTTACAGAGTAATATTGTGTGAAGAAAGGCATAATGGTATTGATAACATTTTGTTCTTGTTGTTCATATCCTTTTACATTTACCCAAATATTTTGACTTTCTTTAACTTTTACGATTTCCTTATCTTTTACTAAAATTTGACCATCTTTAATTGTATAATCTGCGAAAGTGAAACCTTTTTCGATTACATCAGGTTGTTTGGATGGGTCAACAGTATTTGGATTTATGTCATATACTGCAATATCTGCTTTATATCCAGGAGTAAGTGCACCTCTATCTTCAAATCCATAGATTCTAGCTGGTGCTGCTCTTGTAATAGTTGCAATTTCATTGAAATCGTATTCCCTATCAATTGTTGGAAGGGTGGTTCTTTTGTATACCCATTTGTGGACTTCATTGTCACACATGTCTTGTCTTTTTTCATTACTCATCAACCAAGCAATAATTCTTGGGTATCTGATGAATGGACCTGCATTAGGGTGGTCTGTAGTTAAACAGACTTGCCATGGATCATTGATGTGTAAGAACAATTCTAAACCAATAGCCCATTGCAATGTATTAACAGGACTTTTCTTAGAATAGATACATGGAATGATACCTGCAGCAGTTTCACACTCAATATCTTTGTTAGTCCATTTAAGACCGGATAATTTAAACAAGTCATATTCCATAGGTGCATCTGCAGTCATTGTAGTGGTTTCATCAAAAGTAACTTGTCCGATATCACAGGTTACATGTTTGTGACCATTTACGTAATCCGCAACTTCTTTTGCACCAGATGCCGCATCTTTCCAGCTGTTACCAGTGTAAGAGTGGAATTGAAGGTGACAAATGTGTATAGTTTGGTCCCTTATAGTAGCCTTTGGACTCTTCTTAATATTTTTAATTGAGTCTAAAGTTTCTAGAGTTGTTGGTACATTACCAGGGTGTCCTAAATCATTAGGGTGAATATGAATTGAGTGAGGAAGACCTAACATTTCATTAGCTTTTGCTAATGCGGTTACAACTTCTCTGGAAGTTACATCAAAGTATGGTGCTTTGTCATCATAACCATGTACATTCATACCCCAACCCCATGCTTCACTACCACATGGGTTTACGATTTTGATACCGTAACCTTTAGAGATTTTTAACCAAGCGGAAATAAATGCTGCTAAATCTTCAATATTTTTGTCTTTTGCATATTCCATTACAAACCAGTTGTTACCGAATAAAGGCAATGCCGGAACATCAATGTTTGGAATAGTTGCAATCTCTTCGTGAGTGTGTTTAGCTTCAAGAGGAGGCATAGCTGCTTCAACAACAGTGCCGTAACCCATTCTTGAGTATCTGTAACCAGTTGTTGGACAACTTGGAATTGAAAAACCTGCTTCAGACCTTAATACTTTAGTTTTTTGAGAAACACCCATTCTTGAATCTTCAGGCCTGTATAATCTGCCTACTACTAATTTTGGACCAGCAATGTGGGAATGAGGGTCAATACCTGCAGGCATTACAATTTTATCAGTTACATCAATAACCTTGGCGTCAGATGATACTTCATCCACAATGAGGTTATCTTTCCACATTACATCCTTTTTCTCCCCATTAACCCCATTTGCAGGGTCATAAACAATACCATTTTTAAGTATATACTCCATCATATCACCATCATAATAATAAATCTAAGTTTGGATTTGGTACGTACTTCTCGGCAACATTAGGTTCTTCCCTAAGTTTCATTACTCTTTCTTTTAATTCACGTACAATCCATTCATCATCACGACAAGTTTCAGGTTTATCAATTGCTTTTTTCATATAAATAGGAACTCCATCCATACGATAACTTGTACCAGCACATTCTACCGCAATAAATGAACCTGGCAATACTACATCAGCAAGTTCGGTAGATGGTCCCCAGTGAATATCAATTTGAATTACAGGGATATTTGCCAAGTGTTGGTTAGCTCCATTAGGGAAGTGAGCACCAGGGTCAGCAGCAATAACCATGAAACAATCCGGTTCTTTTCTTGTTAATAAATCGATAGTGTTGGTTTCACCTAACATGTATCTAGTAGTACCTCTTGCAAAGTCAACACCAAATGCAAAACCAGTTTCAAATGCCATGAAAATGTTAAATCCGTTAACGTTAAAGTGACCCCTCATCGGAGTAAGACCCCATTTAGAGAATTTATTTAAGTCTTGAATCATTTTAATAGCAATATCGATGTTTCTTTGTTTGGATAAAGTGTGAGTTAAACCTAATCCAAAGAAAAGAGTACCGAATTCTGCGTTTTTCATTTGTTCGACTAACTCATATATGTCTTCTTTAGGAATACCTGAAATTACATCCTGGTATAATTCTTTTCCTCTGAGAACAGCTCTGATAGCATTGTAGAAACCGTAGTCTCCGTTTTGTTCGAATCCAATCCACATGTCAGAACATTTTGCAGTATCTGAGAATTTTGGATCCATTGTTACAACAGTCCTATCAAATCTTCCTCTTTGCCTGAAGTATCCACGACAGAATACAGCATATCTTGCCATATGCCTTGGGTGAGAGTTCATAGCGTTACTTCCAGAGTATACAATCATGTCTGCTCTGTTTTGAACTTCCCCTAATGTTTGAATAGGGTAACCTGCATTTTGAACAGCTTGTAGGGACGGACCGTGACAGATAGTAGCTTGGTTATCTAAAACTGCACCAATATATTCACCTAAAGCCAATCCTTCCTTCATACATTCAGTTGAAGTTTCAGACCAACCATAAAATACTGGCCTAATAGAATTAGCAATGTAACCTGCAGCTTTATCTAAAGCAGTATCCCAGTCAACTTCCATAAGCTCTCCATTTTCATCCCTAATCATTGGAACAACTAATCTTTGGTCCATATCTTCCATAATTTTACTTGCACCTAATCTGCAAGCATGTCTTACAGCAACAACATGGTTATTTTTGACTAAATAATCTAAATCGTCACAGTTACAACCACAAAATGCGCAAGTACAATTTTCTACAATATAATCATAATCAGTTACAGGTGGCTCATATGTCATGATCAATCAACTCCTCCCATTTACGACCTTTATATACTGGTCTTTCACCTAATGACTCCATGTTTTCTACAACATCATCATCATCTTCATCAACATATTTTTTATAAACCCATCTCATAAGATCGGCCATTAATAATACTTTCCTATCTGTTTTTTCAACAGTACAATGAATTCCCTTATATGTAGGGTCAGAACAACAATAAGTATCATGGCTTACAATTGTATTGGCCCAAGGACCTTTACAAATAAAAACAGTTCCTTCATGCGGTGCATCTCTAGATACTGCACAGTTTACAACAACTTCTCCCCACTCAGTTTTTACTAAAACAGTATCCCAATTATTCACACCTAATTTTGCCATGTCCCTTGGATCCATATAACAAGTTCCAGAAGCATTTTTATATTCTTCTTTTAAAGTAGATCCTCTTTTTTTACATGCACCCTGATAAATATCTGAACCAGTATTTAACATACATTTAATGACTTTGGATTTACCTTCACCAGTAATCTTAACATCTGGAACTACCGGTCTTTCTAAATAAGTATTAGCATAATGCATACATATTCCTCCTATTCTAACCATATAGCATTTACTGGACAGAACATTTGGCATGTTCCGCACAATTCACATTTTTCAGGACTGAAAAGTTTGATAAAACCATTTTCAACCATGATTACAACTTCATCAGTCTTTGCACCATTTCCACCTGCATTTTCAGGACTTATTGCTGCATTAACTGGACAAGCAATAACACAAATTCCGCATCCTAAACAATTATCTTGATTTACTTTAAGTTCCATCTAATCACCTAGTCCTTTATTGCATCTAAAGCAGCACTCCAAGTTGCTGAATTAATTGGAGTATGGTCAATCTCAGTTCTTTTTACGGTAATAGCTCCATTTGGACATGCTTTTGCACATGCTTTACAACGGATACAATAATCTGTTTGTGCAATTATGTGATCCAATCTTTGACCCGGACCGGATGAAACTGGGAATGCTAAAGCATTACATGGACAAATATCAACACAAGCACCGCAAGTTTGACATTTTTCTTGAGCAATTTCTAAAGTACCTTCAAACGGTTTTTTAGTTTTAGCTGCATCGGTTGGGCAAACACCTTCACACCATCCGCAGTACACACAAAGTTCAGAATCGATTACACTATTTCCTTTAACTTGAGCTTTTGAATCATCAAGTTCATATTCACCATAGGAACAAAGCCTACAAAGAGCTTTAATTGCATTTTTAGGGCAACTTTTCTTACATACTAAACAGTAAACACATTTATCAGTATCGATAGAAATAGATTCTTTGCCTAAAGTATTATCTACAGTAATTGCTTGTGCAGGACATAATTCTTCACAAACACCACAGTAAATACAATCATCTTCTTCAACTTCAATTTCTCCAGTTACCAAATCTGCACGATTAGGTAACTCTCTGTCTACAACTATCGCATCACGAGGACATGCGACTTCACATCTTTTACAATATATACATTCGTCATTATCTATTTCTGAGAAACAATTATAGTGAGGATATGATTCTATCTCCCTTATTGGAACATCATTGATAGTTAATACTAATGCATCAACTGGGCATAACCCACTGCACATTCCACATAACACACATTTACTTTCATCAATAGAAATTCTTTGAACATCAAATTCCTTTTTGAAATTCTGTTCAATCTTTCCATGACCACTGAAATAAATATCATTGTAAATTCTATGACGAGAATCGACAGCAATTGCATTTAATGTAATTGCACCAACAGGACAAGTAGATTCACAAATTCCACATCCTAAACAGACGTGATCTTTGAAAGATAAGTTTCTCACTTCCTCTGCTGGCCTTGTGATATCAAAGTCATTGTCTTTAACTTCTTTCAAATTTCTAATCATTTTTTAATCTCCAAAATTTTTATCGAATTAGTTGGGCACTCATCTGAACAAAGCTGACAACCACAACATTGCATGGAGTTTGCATATGCTTTTAATGATTCTAATCTAATAGCTTTCATTAAACATACATTTACACATAATCCACAACCAATACACGAATCTTCTATAATTGCATCATAACTATTTATTTTGCAAATATCCACAATTTTTTGACTCTCTTCTGGTTTGTCAAAGACAGCGAAAACCATTATCAGGAAATCCTTAGGGCATAGTTCTGTAATAGTGCTTGCAACTTCAATAGAGTTCCAAGATAAATTTCTACCATTCAGATAATGCGAAATAGTGGATCTATCAACAGATAACTCATTAGCAATTTCCTGATGAGACTTACCCATGTCTTTTAATTTGACTGCAGCCAAATATTTTAAACCAGAGGCAATATGCTTTGGCATAAAATCACCATGTGTAATGATACTATTTTTTATTATAATATTAATAAATAGTTATCTACTAGAATCAAAACAAAAAATTTATATATTACTGTGTTATAACTACACTATAAAAAAATTAAACAAGCAATATAAAAACAAATAATAAATAAAACAGATTATAAATTAAGAATTAGACTAAATTAAGATTTTTTAGTTAGATATATTAGATTTACTAACCATAAAGCGATATAAATACTTATTCATAACGATTAAAAATAACAAAATCGTAATACAATTTTTAATAAAATTATTAAAAAATGTAAAAAATATGCAAAAAATAGCAATTTTTTAGGCATTCCTAAATATATGTGTACTAACTACACATAACTACAGAATCAACAAAAAAATATAGAATAAACAAAAAAATAAAAATGAAAAATGAGAGAAAAACTCTCTATTTTCCAGATATTAAATTACCTAAAATTTCTTTCCATGATGCAGAATTAATATTTTCTAATTTCATGGAAGTTCTAGATAATCCCCTTATGTTTTGTGGACATGCAGTAATACACGCACCGCATAAGTTACAGAAGTTCAAATTAGTATCCGCTTTGCCATCGACAATTTTAATAGCATTGCATGGACATACATCCTGACATGCATGACAGGACTCGCCCTTACAGATTTTCTCTTCTTCTTCATTTTCAATTAATTGTAAATTACCCTCAAATGGTTTAGAAATAGTGATTGCATCTTCAGGGCAAATTTCTGCACACCATGAACAACCTACACAGGATTCTTCAGATATGAAAGTTTTTCCAGTGACTTCAGGAACTTCAATTTCATCTCTTAACATACATGTAGCACAGATTTGTTTAATAGCATTTTGTGGACATACTCTTTTACATACACCACAGAAAACACATTTAGAAGTATCAACTTCAATTGAATTATTTAATAAATCAGTGGTTGATTCTGGATCATTGGTAATTGAAATAGCTCCAGGAGGACATAAATCAGCACAGAAACCACAATAAATACATTGATCTTTATCAATATCAATTTCACCTTTTACCAAATCTGCAGGATTAGGAAGATGTCTTTCAAAAATGATAGCATCCTGAGGACAGATAGAATAACATCTGCCGCAATAAATACATTCTTCATTATCAACAACACATTTTAAATCCCATGACGGATAGTTACCTAATTCTTCAAGTTTAACATCATCAATAGATAACTCTAATGCATCAAACGGACATGCTACTGAACATAATCCGCAAAATACGCATGTATCCTCATTAACAGAAATCAAATCCATTTCGATTAAACCACGTGCAATAGGAACAAGAGGTCCCAATCTTAAAGAAGAAGTTGGGCAAACATCGGTACAAATCCCACATCCAATACAATTATTATCTTTGTAGGATAATTTACGATGTTCTTCACCAGTTCTTTCAATAGTAAACATTTACAATCTCTCCACTATGCTTTGGATATAGCTTGATTTGGACAATTTTGCATGCAAAGATCACAATCATCACAATTTTCAGGGACAATTTTTACATCCCCCTCTTCTTCAATGATTGCAGATTGTTCGCAAAGTTTAATACATAATCCTTGTACAGGACAATTATCTATGTGTCCACATAAGTTTTCATCAATTTTGACTGCCATAATAACTACCTCCGAAATAACATGAAAAATAAAATTTTTAATGTTATGATTTTCAATTTATCGAAATGTACATATAAACATGTTGGTTTAATTCTCGAAATTATCAAAAATAGGCAATTTTCTTAATTTAGGTACGCCTAATTTAATTTTATAATTAATTATAACCTAAATAAAGACTCATGAATAATTTAATTACGATTTAAGAATATATCCAATTAACAAAAAATAAAATATATATTGAAATTAACAAGTTATTTTTAAATCAGTAATTTAGCAGTGAAGATTTGTAAATAAACGAGGGTAAAACTTTCATTTCAAAAAAATAAAATGATTTGGGTGAAAAAAAGTGATTTTTTATGTGTATTAACCACACATAATGTAAAAAATTAATTACTTTAATATATAAATGCATTAAATAATTACCAAAAACAATGATGCAAAATGTAAAAAAATATGTGAAGTAACTACACATTATTTTAGAAATTATTAATTACATGAAAAACCAATAGTATATAAGGGGATTATGAAATGAAAATAGTATCTATTGTTGGCAAAAAAAATACAGGAAAAACATCACTAACTGTAAAAATCATTGAAGAACTGACAAAAAGAGGATATAATGTAGCATCCATAAAACATTCACATCATTCAATAGAAATGGATAAAGAAAATACAGACACATGGAAACACAAACAAGCTGGAGCAAACCTGGTTGTAGGTGTAGGGTCAACTACTTTTTTTAATGCAAGAAAAGAACATGACCTTAGCAGAATCCTATACCTATTAAAACACTTTGATGATTTTGATTTTGTAATTATTGAGGGATATAAAAGTTACAACTACCCTAAAATAATAACATCACCCGATGTTCGAGACAAATACACCATTAAAGAAGTAAATTCATTTACCATTACTCCCGAAGAAGTTAGTGAACTTGCAGATTTAATAGAAAAGAGAGGTCATGATATTGTAGAAACATTATTCGCAAATAATTGTGGATTTAATGATGGTGAGACAATTGCATGTGAAATTCGAAATGGAAACATGAGTGTTGACGATTTAGATAAAGTTCATAGCTATTTATCAATTGATGATAATGTAGTCGGCCTCAATAGATTTGTAAGCGATTATTTAAAGAAAAACATCATAGGAGTTATTAACACTTTAAACCTTAAAGATTTCGGTGTGGAAACTCTTGGAAAAATTGAATTAATAATCCCTGATGCCAATAGCAAACAGAAACCAAAAGAATGTTTAACCGAAATAAAAATTAACAATAACCCCTTAATGATAAACAGCTTTACAAATGACATTGTCACAAACTCAATTAAAGCTATGATCAATTCTCTTAAAACCAAAAACGAGGTTAATAAAATAGAAATTAATATTTCAGAGGTTAATTCAGAAGACCTAACTCAAGCTAACATAAATGTTAATGTTAATGATAATAATTTAGAAATCAATGATTTCACCCAAGGAATCCTAAAAGAAACAATATATGCAATAATAAATTCCCTAAAAGTAAATGAAGAAATTAAAGAAATAAAAATAATAGTGGAAGAATGATAACATGCTGAAAAACGTAGTTATGGACAAATATGAAAGACCTATTCTTTCACTGAGAGTGACAATTACAAACAGATGCAATGAAAACTGCATATACTGTCATCACGACGGCATGGTTTCCTCAAAAGAAGAAATGACTCCCGATGAAATATACACCATATGTAAAATAGCTAAAAAAATAGGAGTTAAAAAAATCAGACTTTCAGGAGGAGATCCTCTAGTTAGAAAAGATATTGTTGAGATTGTTGAAAAGATAGCCAGTTTAGATTTTAAAGACATTTCACTTACAACAAATGGGGTGTTGCTTGAAAAATACGCTCAGGGACTGAAAGCTGCAGGGTTGAATAGAGTCAATGTTAGTTTAGATACCCTCAACAGAGACACCTACAAATTTGTAACAAAGAGAGATTATTTAAATAAAGCAAAAGAAGGAATTCTGAAAGCTGTTGAAGTTGGCCTTTATCCTGTTAAAATAAATATGGTAATCATGAAGGACATCAACACCCATGAAATAAAGGACATGTTTGATTTCTGTAAAGAGAATGAAATCATTCTTCAATTGATTGAACTGATTGAAAGTGAAAACTGTGATGATGACAAATTTAATGCAGACTATCATTACCCACTTGATTCCATTGAAAAAAGGTTAAGTGATATAGCTGATGATGTTCGAGAACGTGAGTTTATGCAAGGTCGTAAGAAATATTACATTAACGATGGAGAAATCGAGATAATACGGCCAGTCGATAACACTAAATTTTGTGCAAATTGCTCCAGATTAAGGATAACACCTGACGGAAAAATAAAGCCATGCCTACTTAGAAATGACAATCTCGTTGAGCTGATTTCACATGTAAGAAATGGTGAAAGTGAAGAAAAACTTGAAGAGATTTTCATGAATGGCATCAACAACCGTGAACCGTTCAACACTTAATTTCATTATATTTTTTGGCGGAAAATATAACAGTGTTAATTTTAGATTTCAAAAAAAAGAAAAATTGGAAATAGGAATGAATCCTATAACCATTTAGCTTTGGATACGTGATCAGTGAATGGAATTGGGTCATCACTGCCCATACCTGGGATGTATCCGTAGATTTCTCTTACTTTGTTGTTTACAGTACTCCATACTTTAGCTACAGGGATTTCACATGGACATACTTCGGAACATTGACCACAGTTAGTACATGCGTCAACCATGTGCACCAAACGTGTTAAGTGGAAGAATGGTGCAGCAGGTGTGTATCCACCAGGTACCCATTCAGGACCTTCTGCTTCAAGACAACAGTCTTCACAGAAACATAATGGGCATGCTTCACGGCAACCGTAACATTTCATACATTTAGAGAACTCGTCTTCGTATTGGTAGAAAACATCAATAATATCTCCAGTAGTGCCTGCGTAATCAATTTCTTTTTTAGCTTGAGATTCTCTTAACATGAAGTTGTTAACATTTTCTCTGATTTTGACACCTTTTGGATTTGGTTCTTCGGTAGCAATTAAACCTGCGTCAATTACTTTACCTAAAACATCTGCACCAGCTTCGGAGAATACTTCAACGAAAGTAGCTTTTCCTGCTAAAGGACCGATAACTCCCCAGTTACCTAAAGCTAAGTCAGCGTTGGAAGGGATTTTGAGATTACATCTTTGACAGTTTTCTCTTCTACCCATACCTTGACCTTCTAATTCATCGATTTTGAAAGCTTTTTCGCCGTCAGCAGTTTCCATGATGAGTTTACCTTTAGCGATTTCCTCTTTAACAACATCTTTAGGATCTAAATCGTATACATCTCTAATCATGTTCATGGTTGGAACAGGTGACATAGTTCCACCACAGTTAACACCAATCATAATGACGTTGTCTTCGATGATTTTTCCTTTTTTCATTAATTCTCTGATGGTCATTGCATCACATGGTTTACATGCAACTGCTAATTTCATGTATCTTGCACCATCTAAGTATTTGGATACGAATTTAGCAATGTTTAAAGTACCACAGTGAATGGATCCTGCAGTTTTAATAACATCCGCAGGGTCAGTTATAAGGGTTGGTACACCATCATAAATATCGTGACCTTGGGTTACTCCAACAACACCGTCAACGATACCTTCCTCTAATAAGTATTTCATGATAGTAGTTACTACTCCACCGTACTCTCCTTTTTCTTTGATATCTTCGATAGCAGAGTATGCATAGTACATATCGTTAATTTTTGTGCTCATTTAAATCTACTCCCCATTTATTTACCTACTTTTACGGTTGTAGTTGCTATGTTTTCAGCTTTAATTTCAGTGTCAGTACCATCTTTGTAGACTTCTCCTTTCATTTCAACAACATCAGGGAGTTTTTCTACGTTAATAGCACAAGCTTTTAATTCGACCATTTTAGATTTAGGGTCGAAAGAATCGGAGTTGGTTAATACATTTGCAGCACATTCTACGAAGTGCATTGGAATGTTTACAATACCTTCTTTAATGTCGTCAGTTACACGAGCAGGAATTGCGATTTCTCCTCTTCTGGAGTAAGCTTTTACGACTTCACCGTTGATAATTCCTCTAGCTTCAGCATCTTTAGTGTTGATTTCGATGAATCCAGTTTTTACCTCATTGGATAAGGTTTCACATCTTCTGGTCATTGCTGCGTGGTAGTGGAACAATATCCTTGTAGTGGTTAATAATAATGGGTATTCTTCATCTACAGTTTCAACAGGTCCTTTGTGTTCTAATGCTTGGAAGACACCTAAACCATCAGGGTGTGCGAATTTTACTTTGTGCATTAATGGTTGACATGGGTCGTCTTCGGAAGGACAAGGCCAGTGAAGTGCTTCTGGAGTGTCTAATCTTTCACGGTTCATACCTGCCATGATAGGAGCACATTCTCTGATTTCATTGAAGATATCTTCAGAAGTTTCGTAGTGGAATAATTCTCTTGGAACTCCCATTCTAACTGCGATTTCTTCCATGATTTTCCAATCTAGCCATGCGCCTTCAGGAGGTTCTTGAGCTTTGTGTAAGCATTGTACTCTTCTTTCACCACTGGTGAAGGTACCTTCTTGTTCACCCCAACCTGCTGCAGGAAGTACTACGTCAGCACATTGTGCGGTATCAGTTAAGAAACATTCTTGAACAACTAACATTTCTAAGTTTTCAAGAGCTTCTTTGGTGTGTTGTACGTCTGCATCAGAGAGAACTGGGTCTTCCCCGTGGATGTATAATACTTTTAAGTCACCAGCGTGAGCAGCATTCATCATTTCAACTAAAGTTAAACCAGGAGTGGTTGGTAAGTTTACTTCGTAACCGTATCCACTGTAGTAGTCATTAAACCATGCAGTGGTTTCTGGGTCTTTAACTTTTCTGTAACCTACGTAATCGGAAGGTAATGCACCCATATCACAAGCACCTTGTACGTTGTTTTGTCCTCTTAATGGGTTTACACCAGTACCTTGTCTACCAATGTTACCGGTTAACATTGCAAGGTTTGCAGTGGACATTACGTTGTCAGCACCGTGGGAGTGTTCGGTAATACCTAATGAGTATACGATAGCTGCTTTGTCAGCGGATGCGTAATCAATAGCTAAGTGTTCGATTACTTCAGGTTTGATACCAGTAATTTCAGAAGCCATTTCTAAAGTGTATTTTTGAACGGTTTCTTTCATTTCTTCGAAACCTTTGGTTCTGTAGTGGATGAACTCTTCATCTTGTAATCCTCTGTCGATGATGACTTTAATCATTGCGTTCATTAAAGCTACGTCAGTACCGGTTTCGAATTGTACATATTCATCTGCAATTTTAGCAGTAGGAGTGAATCTTGGGTCTAATACAACTAATTTAGCACCGTTTTGTTTAGCTTGGATTAATTTACGTCCAAATAATGGGTGTGCTTCCATGTTGTTTGATCCAATACAGAAGATGTAGTCAGCTTCTTTAATACTGTCGAATCCGTTGGTCATAGCACCGGAACCGAAAGTATTAGCTAAACCTGCTACAGTAGGACCGTGACAAATACGTGCACAGTGGTCTACGTTTTGAGTACCACAAGCTACTCTTGCTAATTTTTGAGTAATGTAAATGTTTTCGTTAGGTGAACGAGCACATGCGTAGAATCCAACTTTGTTTGGATCTTCGTCAGATACTTCTTTGAGCTTGTTAGCAACTAAATCTAATGCTTCATCCCAGGAAGCTTCTCTGAATTCACCGTTTTCTTTTATTAAAGGAGTAGTTAATCTGTCTTCCCTATTAATAAACTGATATCCAAAGTTACCTTTTGGACATACTTTACCCTCGTTTACAGGGTGTCTTTTTAAAGGTTCTACACCAACAATTTTTCCGTCTTTGACAACGAAGTTGAGACCACAACCAGTACCACAGTACGGACAGATTGTTGGTACATATTTTATTTCAACCATTTTATAATCTCCAAAACATATTATTTATTTAAATTTTTTTATTATTTTTAAATAAATTGAAAAAAAAGAAGCTTAAAAAGCTTCTTCACAATTTAATTCTAATCTTTGAGGTAAGTGTACCAATAGATACATGCAACAAAGATTGCTCCGCCAATAATGTTACCAATAGTAACAGGTATTAAGTTGTTTATGATGATAGTACCCCAGTTTACACCTTCAGCACCTAAGAACATACCTAATGGTATGAAGAACATGTTTGCAACACTGTGCTCAAATCCTATGGTAACGAAAGCCATAATTGGGAACCA
>CAZQWN010000017.1:0-31609 GCA_964596915.1 uncultured Methanobrevibacter sp. | reverse complement strand
TATGATACCTTAGATGAACTTATTTCTATATTTAAAGAAGGATTTGATGAATTTGTAGGGTTAAAATCACTTTATGAGGTTTCCGAATAATTATAAATTTTAAAAAATCCGGGTCTCAAAATTCAATTTAGAGACCTTAGAAGTATTTTTGAATCATAAAAAATAGTATTTTTCGGAACCCTCTTTATGAAAATTGGTTGAATGAGATGGTATAAACTTTCACAAAAGAACTATAAATTCAACTCAGAATATGGAATAATAATTTTGAGTACTACAAAAACTATTGAAAAAGATGACGACATCATCTACATACCAATTAAAACATTTTCATTAATGTAAAAAAAAGAAGGGAGTTAAATAAGTAACTCCCATCCTATACGTCCATAAACATGAATTAATACTTAATATTATCCCCTAAACGTTCAATATTAAACACAGCAGTATCAGCTATTGACATTACTGCCAACACACCTGCCTGAATAGGATCTGTTATTATCAAATCGGCATATTCAGTAACACTACCCGGCATATTAAGACAAATGACCGTCAAGTTGGTTTGCTTTTTAACATTCTTTACGGCTTCAGTGATTTCCCCGCCCATCAGGGAACCTGCAAGCACCAATGCACTTACACGAGGAAGCCTTGAAATTGCCTCAACAGCTTCAGCAATGGATTTTTCACCAACCAACGGAATTGTATCTATACTTATGCGTTCACCACGAATGTTGTGCCTGTCAGCTTCAGTTATTGCACCCATTGCAACCTGTGATACCTGTGATCCACCACCAACGATAATTATACGTTTTCCATAAATATCCAATTGAGAACAATGCAATTCAACTGATTTGACTTCAGATATATTATTCAAATCTGAGACCAACTCATCAATATCCTCTACATGTTCAAGTTCCAGATTAATAGAACCCATATTATTTTTTTCAACGAATAAATGAACATAACTAATGTTAGCACCATGAGAAGTAATAACATCAGTAATATCGTCTAATACTCCTTTTTTCTCATCAGATTTAATTGTTAAAGTATAATCACTCATTTTTTTGGCCTTACTTTATCAAGTTCTGCATGTGCCCTTTTCCACATGCTCAAATAATTATCATCTCTGGTAACCGGAATAACTTCAAGACCCAAATCACGGTGTTCCTGAATCCATTCCTCATGAAATACAGGGATTTCAATTTTAATTGGTTCAGAGGTTTTATTTACAATTATAAGATCTCTGTATGGAAAATCCCATTCAACAATATATCCTCCAAGACTTACCATATGATATGGTCTCATTACAAATTTCATAAATAATTCCTCCTATAATAATCCAAGTACAACTGCTAAAATTCCAAGCAATGTAGCACCTAAAATGGTCGGCAACAATTGCCTGTTTGTAAATACCGGACTGAAAGCTGAAAAGATTCCCATCATAAAGACAAAAATCAATGCTACAATAATATTAATCAGTATTCCCCATGACATGATTGTTGGCGGAACCCCAATAAAGAGTACTGAAAATATTGCGCCAAGCACAAACATGAAAAATCCACGGGTTAAAAATACTACTGCTCTGTATTTAGCCGCATACTCCATATATGGTCCTTCAATTACATCACTTTTTGCTTTGATAATTGAAAACGGATATTCATTCAATATAATCATATAACCTATGAAAAATACAATTGCTGCGATTATACCAGACACTGTAAATAAGAATGGTCCGCTAGCTTGCTGATAGGCCACAATATCCTGTAGAAATATGCTTCTTGAAGCAGTGACCGGAGCAAATAAAGCCAAATATAATGGAAAAGACCCATATGTAATCATTCTAAGAGATCTTTTAGCACTTATATCTTCAATGAATGAACGGGTTGCATTATTGTGAACTGCCCCCTTAATCTGGTCAGGGAATGGCATTCTAACTGACATTACAGATTTGGACAATGCCCCCATCAATACATAACAGATTTCCTCTACTTTTAAAAATCCAACAATAGCCACTAAACTTGAAAGAGCCGGAATCACATAAGCCTGAGGAGTCAATGCTATCAGCACACATAAAACCACAATAAAGCATATAATCGGCAATGCCTTATACAGTCCAGGAACAGGAGATGAAACATCCACATTTTTCTTGAACATGAACTTTATTGGAGCCATAATTCCCGGAGCCATTACATTAGGTCCGATTCTTTGCTGAATTCTAGCATGAATGTATTTTCTTTCAATTCCCGGAAGGAAAGTTGACACAACAAAACAGACAAGTACTGTAATGATTACTGCAAGAACTGAATTAATAATGGTATTTGAAAACATGATTTTATCTCCTTATTATTTCAATTGCCCTATCTGTACATGTGAAACATGGGTCACATTGTACGATACATAACTGTGCATCAGTAATCTGGTCTCCTATACATGCATACTGCATTGCACCAATATTTGCCATTGAAGGAGTTCTAATAATAGAATGTCTTACTCTTCCGCTTTCCAGTGCATATGAATGATACAGGGTTCCTCTTGGAACTTCAATATAACTTTCACTAATTTCAGTGTCAAACATTTCCCAGTCACGGTTCACGACTTTACCTTCAGGAATGTTTGCAATAGCCTGTCTTATAATTTTAATTGATTCAAATGATTCCAATGCCCTCATAATCAAGTTAGATTTGACATCACCATCAGGTTGGGTGATTATATTAAAGTCAAAGTCATTGTACTCGAACATTGTTGTTCTCAAGTCTCTTGCAACACCTGTTGCCCTAAGAGAAGGTCCTGTTACTGCAAGCTCAATTGCTTGTTTTTGAGGAAGCACACCGATTCCGGTAACCCTTGATAATAGTATGGAATCTGCCATGAATCTGTCGACAAAATCTGAAAGTCCTTCTTCCAGTTTGTCCAGATCATTTTTAAGTCTTAACAGTTTAGCTTCATTCAAATCACATCTTGGCCTTACACCACCTAAAACAGAACATCCATACTGTACACGGTTTCCTCCAATCATTGCAAGCAATTCCATAACGATTTCTCTCATGTAGAATACTCTCATTGAAAATGTTTCATGTGACAGTACTTCACAACCGTGTGCCAAATACAAGAAATGTGAATGTAAACGTTCAAGTTCACTCATTATTACACGAATATATTTAGCTCTTTCAGGAATTTCAATACCTAAACCCAACTCAGCGGTTCTGCATGAGTTCCATATGTGTGCATTTGAACAGATTCCACAAATTTTTTCAGTTAAGGCATTTGCTTTTTCAACTGGAAGACCTTCCATAATTCTTTCTATTCCCCTATGATTAACACCAATAGTTATTTCGGCTTCCTGAACAATTTCATCTTCAACAAAAAGCCTTACCCTATATGGTTCCAATGCAGCAGGGTGAACTGTACCCAATGGAATTTCTGTTTCAATTATTTCGCTTCTTGGTACTTTTTCATCCATCTAACTCCTCCTTAATCTGCATCCAATAATGTAGGTAAAAGTGATACAACTCCAGCTAAAACATCTTGTGGTCTTACAGCACAACCCGGAACCTTTGCATTAACCGGTATAATATTTTCGACTGGGCCTTCAATTTCCTCTGAAGGAATGTCACCATAACAGTTCTTATAAACACCACCCATCAGAGCGCAACTTCCAGCAGCTACAACCAATTTAGGATCAGGAATAGCTTCATAAATCGCCTCCAATGGTTTCCTATTTAAATGTGTAACCGGCCCTGTGACAACAAGCACATCTGCTTCACGAGGATTCCATGTTAAAAACACATTATACTGCTCAGCATCAAAACGAGGAGACAATATGGAGTTAACAATTTCAATGTCGCAACCATTGCATCCGCCGGTATAAACCAGCATGACATGTATTGCCCTTGCTCTTGAAAATGATTTAATTCCCATCTAATCACCGTCCTCCCTATTTCTTAATACTGAATTATCTGATAAGTATTGTGCAATGAATTTGAGTTTGTCATCGGAAATTTTAAATGGTTTGTCTAACATGTCAGAAACATCGACTTCCTGATCTCCGACATTGCTTGGATGTACTGTTCCTTTTTCACCGTAAAGTGAAAAGACAGGACAGAAATCATGACAATAATAACAGACTACGCATTTTTCAAGATTAATTTCAGGTACTTCATTTTTAGTCCAATCATCAGTTAATTTAACAGGATTCGCTAATTTTTTCATCTCAATTGCACCTGTCGGACAGACATTGGCACAGCCCGCACATCCAATGCATGCCTTTTCGTCAACCCTGTCATCCACTTTAACAGACAGTGTTGCGATTTGGTTGCGCATATCCATATCTGTAACCCTATCAGCTGCAAAAAAGATTCTTTTAAAGTTGGTAAAAGCTCCTTCCAAAGCTATTCTTAGTATACTGCTCATTTAAATACCCTCTATTGAATCTTTAAAATTTCTCTCGAATAAAAATGCCTTAGCAGGACATGCATTCTTACATGCTCCGCAATAAGTACAATTTTCTTCTTTAACTACATAATTACCGTCAATTTTTTCAATTGCATCGTATGAACAAATTCCATAACAAACGCCACAATGCATACATAATTCCTGTTCAATGAAATTGAATCCATCTTTGATTTCATTTTTATACATTGTTGATTTAGGAATTGCATCAACAGGACAGTGAACTGCACAGTTTTCACACAATATACATTTGTCCAATGCCACTGAAATTTTTCCTCTGTGCAATGTGATAGCATCTTCCTGACAGACTTCGACACAAATTCCACATGAAATACAGTCATCAGTTACTTTTCCATCCCATGTTTGTGTAATTACCATACGTGCATTTTCCTCATCACAAACCTGCACACATTTTCCGCAGCTTACACAGAATCCTGCCAGTGCAGGCAATTCTTCTTCATCATATTCATCATAAATAAACATTTCATCGTCTTCACGCAATGTGTGAACCGGACAATGACTAATAGCTATGTCATGAGTTATGTTTTCAGTATCAGCTGTCGGATCATATCTTAATTTACCTTCAACATTTTTAAGAGATTCATTTTCACATAAATCTGCACATAATCCACAGTTGAGACAGGATATGATTTTTCCGGTAGCTTTCTGATTTAATTTATTGACAATTATTTTGAAATCATCCACTGAAATTGCATTGTGCGGACAGGCTTTCATACAATTGAGACAAAGTGTACATGAGGAATGATTTACTATCTGATGCTTATTCATAGATCCGTTCGGACAGACATCTTCACATAATCTGCATTCCCTGCAGATTCCCTCATCCCTGTCAACTTTAACATGTATCGCTCCGGTAGGACAGTATTCCTGACATCTTCCACATAATATACATTTCTCGGCATCTGTTCCAAAGCAAGTCCTTGAAACTTCTGTGACAATATTGTCACTTTTGTGAGGAACATTATCCAATGGAGGATTTAAAACGTTGAATGATTTGATTAATGTAATCTGTTTGTCTTTTTCAAGTTCAAATCCGTCAATACGGCAATCTGGATTTTGCTCTGCACATACACCACAACGTGAACAAATACCATAAACAGTTCCATCTTCTATGGAAATATTGTTTGTTGGACAGTTGTACATACACATTCCACAGCCGTTACATTTGGCTCTGTCAACGACATATCCACCATAGCTGTTTTTAAATATTGCATGGTTCGGACAGTTTTTATAACAGATTCCACAGGTAAGACAGCTGAATGGAACACCATTTACCAATCTAATAGATTTTGTAGGACATGTTTTAATGCAATCTCCACTATTTTCACAATTATTAATCGATAAAAACATTCTAAAACCCCTTATTTACTCCTTGCAAATATTAGTTTGCCTACAAAAATTCCTATTAATGCAGATAAAAATGCTGTGGATACCGGCAAGTCTGTGTAAAACGGATAATTACCGGATTGCCATGCAACAATAATTCCTGCAATAAGTATTATTATAAATGATCCGAGAGTGAAATGAGTATCACTTACATTAAGCTTAATCTGTGAGCCTATAAGTAAACCTAAAATCAATCCGAATATTATTGGTCCGATTGATAACATTATTCACCCTCCTCAATAATTTTCTTAAAACCTGCAAATGCAATAACGATTGAAGACAATCCAACAAATACTTTCAAACCGACAAATATGTTAAGGTATGGAATGATTCCAGCATTTGTTACATCAGGATAATGCAATACTGACTGAATCGCCTGAGGAACAACATTCAACAGGTCAGTTCCTACATTGTAGAGGAAAAATCCTCCAACAAATAAACCGATTAATCCAAAGACGATAAATCCTAGTGCACCGACAGATTCCAAGACTTCAATATATAAATGTGATAATTCCAATGGAGAATTACCTATTCCATAAACAAGAATAGATAATATTATACCACTTGCTATCATTGCACCTCCCTGGAAACCACCACCCGGAGTGATGTGACCTCCAAGAATGGTCATTACTCCCAAACAAATCAATATAATTGATATTGGCAAGGATATAAGTTTTAAAATCATGCTTGTCTGACTCATCTTTTATCCCCCAATAATCCTCTGCCGAAAATTAGCAAAACAACTAATCCTGCGGTTAATAATATGATTGATTCGCCTAAAGTATCATATGCTCTAAAATCAAAGATTACAACAGTAACAAGGTTTGGAGCAATTTGAGTTCCTAAAGCATTGTAAATGTTACTTACACCCGGAGTAATCATGCTACTTATATTAAATATTGCATCAAGCAAAGTAATTGAAAATACTCCAGTCAATACTGCTGCAAGTAAATTGCGTACTGTAGTTTTAGACAAGATTACCACCCCAATACATGAATGTTACAATTAAAGCAAGAGTAACAACTGCGTAAAAAAGCATTTTTTCCAAAGAATCCTCTTGTTCTATTTTAAACTTAGGAATAAGTGGAATATTAGAAATTAAAACAATTGCAAGTATCAATGTTACCAGACCTGCCAGCAAAACACTTACATGCCTTAAAAGTATTGCAGCCAGCACAAGTGAGACTATTAAAAATATTTCTGCTGTAATACTTCCTGAAACATCAGCATTTGTTACAGGACCCGGTGAGAATAATTTTTTGAATTGCTTTACAACACCAAATATCTGATCATACAATTTCATAATATCCCTCCAACAAAGTTAGAAATTCCATTTGTCACAATGTCAGGGAAGATACCTAACAATACAACTATTATTAATAATATTCCCATAGCAAAAATCATTGCTCTTGGAACATCCTTGTTTTCCAGTTCCAAATCATTTGGTTTCGGTTTTAAAAACATTGCATAATATGTTTTTACAAATACCACAAATGTAGCAATACTTACCATGACAGCTAAAATAGATATTTCAGGGAATCCGCAATTTAAAGATGCCTGAACAAGCATCAGTTTTGATTGGAAACCGCTTAAAGGCGGAACTCCAGCCATTGCAAGACCTGCAATCAAAAGCATGATTCCAACTTTTGGATGATATGCCAAAAGACCACCAAGCTTTCTTGTATCCACTTCATTTGTTGCATTTACTATTGCACCAAATCCTATGAACAATAATGCAGTGATAACGATTTCATTCAATGCCTGGAAAAGTCCTGCTGTTATTGAGAAGTTTGTTCCAAGCCCAATACCTAAACCGATGAAACCTAATTCACCCACTGCTAAAAATCCAATCATTCTTCTGAAGTCAGTTTGGGTTAATGCTAGAGAGACACCCAATATCATAGCCAAGATAGAGAAGAATACTATGAGAACTTCAAAGATTGGAAGTGAAGAGTAAATTCTAAACATTATCAGTACGATTGAAATCATTGACATTACTGTAAATGACTGTAGGAGTGCTGCTCCATGAGGTTCCGCTTTTGAATAAATTCCAGATTTTATTGTATGGAATGGTGGTAAACCAGATGCATATAACCAACCGAAGAATATTAAGCCGAGTGATAATAAAAATACTGGAGATGTAGCGTCAACCAGCCCGTTGTGAACAGCAGATACAATATCAGTAACGTTTACACTACCGGTCAATGCAAGCAGGAATCCTATTCCCAAAAGCATCATCGGCGAACCTATTGACCCTAAAATCATGTATTTTAAAGCCATTTCGTAACTGTAATCAATTGAAGAAGCCGCAACAATACCGACTTGTGCAAGTGCAAGAATTTCAAAGAACACAAACATATGGAATATATCATCCGTAAGCAACATTGCAGTTACAGCGGCTGTGCCCAAGAATAACAGGAAAAGATAAGGTCCTGAAACTTTCCTATATTTAGTTAAATAAATGAATACGACTAAAAATGTTAAAAGACCTAACATTGCAATGAATATCTGCTGCAGGAATGTAAACGAATATGTAATCGCAGGATGATACATCACACTTGTCACATTGTCCATAACAGGAGCGTACCCTCCAAAGTAATGAAGACCGTAATTGGAAAGTATTGGAATTATAGGAAGACATAAAGCGACAACGAAAGCGAATATTTTAGTTGCCTTGTTGAATTTTGAAAATGCACTGATCACTAATGCAGCCATCAAAGGAACGATTACCATAAGTGGGATTAATTCATTCATCGTATTCCTCCTGTTTTGATGTGTCGGCCAACATTACGCTAGTGCTTAATGTGCCATATCTTCTGTATAAAACCATTACCAAAGCCAGCATTACCGCCAATGTACTTGCACCGATTACGATACTGGTAAGTACCAAACCGAAAGGCAAAGGATATGCCGCATTTGCTGCAAACCAGGATGTGTCCATTCCAGGCATTAAAATCGGTACAACACCCCCAGGCTTATAACCAATCGCAACAATGAACAGGTTGGCACCTTCTTCAATGAAGCTGATACCAATTATCTTTTTTATGATATTATCAATGAAAATTGCTGAATAAAGTCCTATAACGACCAATGCAGCAGAAGTCAATAATATCGCAAGTTGAGTTTGTGCCATTAGCTATCCTCCCTTTGAGTTTTTTTAACAGCCAAAGCAATGAATACAGGAACGATTGCAGCACCGACAATTGCCTGAGTCAAGGCGACATCAGGTGCTAAAAGAATCTGGAAAAGAACTGCAAGAGCTCCACCGGAAAATCCTGTCAATATTGCAGCTTTCAGTAAGTCTTTTTGAATAAGAGCGAGAATTGCACTTAAAATTATTATAATCATTAAAACGAATTCCAACATATTACTCCCCCTCATCAATATCCAACATGGTAACTGAGAACATTTCATTAGCCTTGAGTTTTTCTGAATCCTTGCTTTCCAAAGCCTGTATTTTTTCTTTAGAATGTATGAAAGGATTATCCTCTTTCACAACTTCTTCAGCAGTCACCAAGTCCAAATTATTTTCTCTATCTTCTTTTTTCCAATAAGCGTTAGCTATTGCATGAGCAATAAATGGTGCAAGAATAAAGTATATTCCTGCAAGCAAATATTGGCCAAGACCAATCATAGCAATAATACATGCAATATCGAAAACACCAAAAATATGAATTCTTGCATAAACCACATTTTTGGAGTCTTTTTTAAGGCTTAAAACACCAACTGCAGATATAATGATTAAGAACGCTGAAATTATAAGAAGAGCTGACTGAATGTATTCTATCATTCATCATCACCTCCCAAAACAACAGCAAAAGCAACAGTGCCTACAAAACCAAAGAATATTAAAGCTAATGATATATCTCTAAAGAATCCAAGATTATACAAATCACCGACAATGAGCAATGACACTGCAAAGGCATTGACAATTACAGAGCTTCCCAAAAGCCCCATTGAAGTGGATTTATATGCACTTGCTCTTAAAGCAGCCAACATTAATATGATTAATGCAATAACCACCAAATATTTTGAAATAAACAATATATCCATACTATCTCACTCGATTATTTTTAGGAAATGTTATTACTCTAACATTTTCTTAATATACGGTTCAAAAGGAATAATATCCTCTTTTTTTCTTGGAGAAATAGCAGCTACTTTAATAATGTTATTCTCACTGTCTAAATCAACAGACAAAGTACCAGGAGTTAAAGAAATACTGTTTGCTAAAATTGTCTGTGAAACAGGTCTCTCTAATACTGTTTCGACATCAACTATAACAGGATCAATATTTCTTCTCATAACTGAATTAAAACAAACATCTATTGTTGCTTTAATTATTTCATAAATAAGAACTAAGAAATATGCAATTCCATAGCCAATTCTAGTCAAAAACATTAAACAAGCTCCATTTCGTTAATATTAATAATAGCCATAATACTGACTAAATAATAATATTATTATTTATCATGATTATTTATTATAAATGTATGCATTTTATAAAAAAATCAAATAAAAAATCGATAACATATATAATAATTTTTTAAAAAAAATAAATACCACATTATATAAGTCCAAATAGAGAACCGGGCAAAATCCAACGCTTAAAATGAGAAATAAAGAAAATTGAATTATGTGAAAAAATTAAATATTATTACTAATAAATTTTAGTCATACCTAAAAGGTGGAACTATGGAGTTAATAGAAAAACTGGAACCTGTAATAATATTTTCTGCTGTCGTTATCGGATTGGTATTCAGCAACATTGACATCATTGCCCAAAACAGCGAATATTTAATCAATATTTTCCTATGTCTGATGCTTTACGGACTATTTCTGGAAGTTCCGCTCAGAGAACTTAAAGACAGCTTTAAAAACGTCAAATTCACATCTACAAGCCTTATAATCAACTTCATATGGACACCACTTTTCGGATACTTTTTAGGGTCACTGTTTTTAAAAGGAAATCTGGATATCTTGATTGGATTTTTCATGCTGATATTGACCCCATGCACAGACTGGTATCTGGTATTTACCAAAATAGCAAAAGGAGACGTTAAACTAAGTCTGTCAATATTGCCCATTAATTTAGTATTGCAAATTGTTCTTCTACCAATATACCTGGTAATTTTCTTTTCAAGCGCAAACACAATGGATTACACACAACTAATGTATTCACTCCTAATTGTTATTGTAATTCCATTCATTGCTGCACAAATTACAAAATTCATTTTAAATAGTGATTTAAAGCAAAAAGCAACAGAATTATTCACCAATTTACAGATTTGGTTTTTATCCCTTGCAGTATTCTGCATATTCGCAAGTCAGGGAGAACTGCTTTTCAACAATTTAAACTCCGTTGTCAGCATATTCATTCCATTAATCCTATTCTTTGGCGTTAATGTGATAATTGATTTATTGGTTTCAGAAAAAGTCAACTTTACGTATCAGGAATATGCAAGCCTCACCATGACAACATTAGCGCGTAATTCTCCATTGGCGCTTGCAATTGCAATAAACTCATTTCCAGGCCATGAATTAATATCCATAGCACTTGTAATCGGACCATTGATAGAACTGCCTGTGCTTTATATTGTCTCAAAATTCTGTCTGTGGGTTAAAAATTCTGGACTGTTTTTTGTATGCAAAAATACATTCTAACATGATGATTATGAAAACAGACACAAAAAGATTTGAATTTTAAATAGATAAAAAAAATCTGCTAAAAAATAGAATATGGGAATCAGTTGATTCCCTTTAAAGTTATTTGGCTTTTACCTTATTCGGACCTGCTACCGTTTTAACATTTACAGAACTTTTAAGCTTATTTTTATTGTAGATAAAAGTTCCAGTATTATAATTAAAGTATTTGGTAAATTTAGCAGTATTCACAATTGTTGAACTGGTTAGAGTTAATTTATGTTTTTGATTGTAGAATAAACCGTTTATTAACTTAACACTGTTTTTAACATTGATTTTAGTGAATACCACATTGACATCATTATAACTTAAAGCACCGAATTTAGCATTATTATTTTCAAATTTTGATGAAACAACCTTTTGTGCATTGTAAACAGCTCCACCATAAGTAGCTTTATTGTTATTGAATGTGCTTCCAGTTAAAGATTTGACCTTGTATGCAGCTCCACCTTTGGTTGCACTGTTTTTAGTGAAAGTTGAACTTTTAACTGTAAGAGAATAACTGCTTACAGCTCCACCATATTTAGCACTATTGCCTTCGAAAGTACATTTATTGACTACACCATTACCATAAACAGCTCCACCACATGCTTTTGGAGCAGAACAATTGATAAATTTACAACTAACTATTTTAGCATTACCTCCGACAAAAACAGCTCCAGCATTAGCTTTGGTAGCTGAACAGCCAATAAAATTACATTTTTTAATGGTTGATTGTTGGGTGAATATTGCACCTCCCATTTGAGAAGAGGCCACACAATTTTTAAATGTACAACCAGTGGCTGTAGCTATTCCACGAATTGCACCACCTTCTTTTGCACTACAACCAGTGAATTCGCAATCAACTGCATTGGTTTCTCCTCTAAGTGCACCACCATATCCTTTTGGAGCTTTACAATTAATAAATACTGATGATTCTACTTTAGGAATTGCACCGTTACATGCTCCCCCACCATTATCATCATTTTTTGAGTTAGCGGTAGCTGTTGCTTTACAATTTTTAAAAAAACAATTGTAAATATAGACGGTTCCGCCTAAAGCTCCACCATTACCTGCAACATTGTTGGTAAAATTACAATATTTGAATACAAGTTTATTACTATTTACAGCACCACCATAATATGTCGCAGAACATTTATCAAAGATACAATTTGAAATTGTACCTGAACCTGAACCGGCAATTGCTCCACCAGCCGCTTTAGATCCTTCTACCTTACATCCTGTAAAATTACAATTGGATATTTTTATAGTACCGCTGTTTAAAATTATTCCCCCATAATCATTGGACATAAAACCATTGACAAAATTTATATTGGTCAATGTAAGAGTTTTACCTGTTGGAACTTTAAATATTCTGGTTTTACTTTTACCATCAATGGTATGACCATTACCGTTAATGGTTACATCTTTTACGATGGCTACTCCTCCAATACTGTCCACACTAGAATCATAGGCAACATCTGAATCCAAAACAATACTTGAACTGGAAGAAATCTTTTTTTTCAAATCTGACAAGCTCATAGTGGAGTTGTCATCGTCGCCTAAAATTTCATCCTGTGAGCTTGCGATGATATTAGAGTCACCTGACCCGGCCAAATAATCATCATTATCCTCAACATCCATTAAACTTTCATCATTTTGATTAATATCGGACGCAATATCCTCATTAACATCTGTTGCAGATATTGCAGTCATGCCCAAAATTAAAATCAATAATAAAGAAAGTAGCAAAATCTTATTTGAACTTTTCATTTTTTAACACCATATAAAATTTATGCGGGGTTTGTCATTAATTTAGTTTTTTGATATTTTTCCCCATTTTTGTATTTTATATATTTATTCTCCTTTATTTTTAAATTTAACTGTTTTTATAGATTTTCTTGAATATGAATTGATCTTATTTTTAGGTGGGAAATTGTAATTTTTATTAAATTAGATGTCAAAAATTAAATTTAGACAACAATTTATCGAAGTTTTGATAATTTTATTTAACTTTGGTTAAAATAGAGCATTTATTTTATTTATGAATAATTAATAGAGGTTTTCGGTAGTGAAATAATCCGAATCTGCAATTAAAATATGTTCGCCTATCCTTTTTCTTATTTCACGAGTGTCCCATCCCTCTCCAAATCACGTTTCATACTGAAAAGTTCAATTGTTTAAAAGAAATATACTATTCAAAGAGTTATACATAGGTTTGAAATTTTTATTAAATTTCTTAAAAAAAATAATGGAAATCCAATAAAAACATGTGCTATATTATTTAAATATTCTATAAATAATTCATATATGAATTAAATACCAAAAAATATTGCAAATGGAAAAATTAATCTTAATTATTAATAGATTGTGATAAAGATGAATTTGGGAGGCCCATTTGAAACACTATCAAAAACCAAAAAACTAATTAAAGGACAAACTTATATATTTATTTAACGTGAAAATAAAAATCAGTTATCAAATGGCGTGTGAAAATCTATTTTAAAAAAATAAACATTAAATTACAACTAACACCATGAAAATTTCACCGTTATCTAATCTGTTTTAAATTTGGAGATATGATGAAACTTAAAAACAGTATTAAAAGAAAGTTTAATTTACATTATTTCGATGTGACCGTTGAAAATGACAATTTGATCTTTAAGTTGCACAATCCAACTCCATTTTCCAAGACTTTTTTAATTATTAAACATCATGAAACCGGCAAAAGAATATCAAAAGAAATTAAAGAATCCAACGCAACACTCAACATTAACGAAATGATTTCTTTTGATGAACTAGGTATTTTTGATGTATATTTGCAAACCACTATTAAAGGAAAACGTTTTTTAAAAAGATCCCAATTTAAAAGTGAAAACAAAAACAGAATCATTTTTGATGAAAATAATGAATTTATTTTTAAAAGCGTGAATAAAAATTCCTTTTTATCATTTGAATTGAGAAAAAATTACGATGAAAGTTCAATAGACATAACTGAAGTTTATGGTGAGGACATATCTGACATAATTCAGGAAAATCAGAATACAAACAAAAATTTTGAATATAGATTAAGCGCCATTGTTTTGGTATATAACGGGGGCGAATTGTTAAGAGAGTGTATAAATTCGCTGGTAAATCAAACTATGGAAGGACTTGAAATAATTTTAATTAACGATAAAAGCACTGATGACAGTTTAGATATCTGTAAAGAATTTGCAAGTCAGCATAACAATATCAGAATAATCGATAAGAAAGAAAATCACGGTTTGGCAACCAGTGCAAATATAGGAATTAAAATTGCAAAGGGAGAATACGTTATTCTAGTCGATAATGACGACATAGTTCCTTGTGATGCTTACGAAAAATTATTTAATAAAGCTAAAGAAGTAAATGCAGATATTTCCATAGGCCAAGCAAATTTATTATATGGGGATTATCAGACTGAAATGCATGATGTCGAAAGAAAAGTTTTAGAGAGGGAAATGGTTATTGACAACATTTGTGAATTTCCATCATTATTCAATGATGCATTTTATTGGAATAAAATAATCAGAAAAAGCTTATTGATTGATAATGCAATTTATTTACCCACCGGGATGATATATGCTGACCGTAAATTCTGCCATATGGCTTATATCCATGCCCATAAAATTTCAATCATTCCAGATTGCGTATACATATGGAGAATTAGAACTCAAGACAATGACAAGTCATTAAGCAACCGGAAAAGAGAAGCGGATAACTATATTAATCGTATTGACTCATATGAATTGGAATTGGATAAGCTTATTTCCACTTATCCCGATTATTTTAAGATATTGATGAGAAGAGTGATAATTCCAGTTAGAGGACTTCTTGAAAGCAATGACTTCAAAAGCGTGTTTTTTGAAAAAGGAGTTAAATTTCTTAAACGGGAATGTGGAAAACTGGATGATGTTTATAATAACTCATTTGATAACTGGGACAATATTATACTGTATTTATTACTGAATGATCATGTCAAAGAATTATACGAGTTTTTAAAATTGCATATTCAAAATGAAAGGGAAATAGTTAATAAAAATAATAAATCATATTGGAATTTATTTTTATTGAAAAAAAATATTGTTCCTGATGAAATTTTAGAAATTAAATCCATGATGCCGCCTTTTTTAAATATTGAAAAAGTCCTTATCAATGACAAATACATTTTATTTGATGGCATTTCATTGCCTAGATATCTTAAAACTGAAAGATGTGAAATTAATTTTGTTGGAAAAACCGACTGCAATGGTGTTTTAAATGATAACATCCTATCATATGAGATTATTCCAAAAGATTTAAATGATAACATATTTCATCTGAAAATTCCAACATCCGATTTATCCCACTTTGAAGCTTATGATTTGTTTTTCAAAACATATTATGAAGATAGGCTTTCAGATAATTTTAGAATAAAAACTGAATGCCTTAAAAACATTGAACAAACTTCAAAAGATATTTTTCTTGGAATAACTAAAACCAATCACATTTCCATCATTTCACAGAATTTAAATGACATGGTTAATATTGAATCCGATGAAAATATTGTTAAATTCATATTATGCAATCCCAATTCATTCAGACATGAAATTAAAATTTTTATTCAAAATGATTTAACAAAAGAAAAAACTATGCTGTCCCAAATAAATAAAAACACATATATCATTAAATGGGATTATTTTGCAGACAAAAATACAACATATTCATTTTACATTACCTGTTTTGATAAACAAGTTAATGATAAAAATTTAAAATTAAATCTTAAAAACATGCATCAATTCAATGACATTGATTTGAATGATAAAATCATTTTTAGCGATGATAAAAATGATTTAAAATTATGTATTAAATAACATACGCTAAATCAATACATGAAAAAAAAATAAATTATTTTGACGGGTTTACAATAAGAGTATACACCCCATCAGTAAATTTATTTAAATATTTCGTGACAATATCTCTTGACAATACAATTGTAACAATTAATGTTAAGGCCACTGTAGCCACTACAGAGATAATTGAATTAGTAAAAATTCCTGACCAAATTGGTTTAAAGAAATAATATACAAATGGATGAAGAACATATATTGCCATTGAATTTCTACCAAATTTAGTTAAGAAACAATTATTATTAGTCATTATTCTATTCAGAACAAGCGCCATTCCTATTTTACAAAAAATAACAATAAATCTCTTAATACAATCTTTAATCATGTTACCCTGTGCATAGTGAATTTTAAAGAAAATATCAAATGGAGGTTTATGCAGTGTAACTGCAATTGAGATAATTATTATTAATAATGCTATCAAATAGAAGCGGTTATCTGTGAAATTAAATATTTTAGGATAATCCGTTTTAAGTTTATTTTTATAAGAATTATAATAAAAACCGACTAAAAATACTGGCATATATCCAACTGCACGTGTTAAGCCTAACAAGTTTGGGTCAATATTATACATTCCAAATACTAATGCAATTACAATACTTGTCATTATTGGAAATTTAAATTTATCAAAAATAGGTAAAATCATTTTCATTATAAATAATGCAATTAAAAACCACAATGCCATACTTGGATGTATGAAAATCATTTTCCAACTCAGTGATCCGCTAACTGCATATCTAAATAATTCAATTAAAACACAAAATATCAAATATGGAACAATTAATCTTTTAAAGCTTTTTAATGGTTGTGCTGAATCAATTTTAGAAAAATACCCCGCAACAAAGAAAAATAGAGGCAAATGTATAAAATATAGATATCTAGTAATTTCCAACGGTATTGCTTGCGTAAAGTTAAAATGACACAGTAATACTAATAGAATTGCTAAACCCCTTAAATTATCGAATTTATCAATTCTTACTTTAGTCTTATTTTCCAACATATAATATTATGTATGCATAATATACGTATAAAAATATATCTTAAGCAAATATTGCTAATTTTATGTTTAAAATAAGCTTGCTAGAGAATTTAAGAAATAAGGTAATACTCAGTTATTTCTCAAATTTTGATGATAAATCTGAGATAGTCCGCATTATTAAAAATCAAACATTTATCCTTAAAATTGAAAAAAAAATTGGAATAAAATCTATTTTATTCCAATATAATCTTTTACAACCGGCACTTTTCCTAAAAGTTCAATCAATATTAAAGATCCGAAGAATCCTACACATAGTAAAACTATATACGCTACAGAGGGAGGGATAAGTTTGAGTGGAGCGATTTTACCAAATACATAAATAAAGCTGCAATGAGTTAAATACATTCCATAACTGCATGTTGCAACTCTAACAACAAATTTTTTGAAATATTTATTTGGATTTTCAAGTAGGCTGCTGCATTTGTATAAACAAAATACTCCAGTTACCTCTATTAATAATAATATTGAATATCTGTCGAATTTAAAGAACATTTGAGTGTCTAAAAGACTATATGAATAAACAACCATTATAGTTGCCGGAATAATAATCATCAGTAATGCAATATATTTATTGTTGAAAATTTTCCTTTTAGTATGTCTTAAATAGTATCCCAGTACAACAAGACCAATTGGGCTTGTGAAATAAGATAATTTTACTGGACATTCAGTCATTAATGTATATTCGAAAATTGAACTAATAACCCATAATACTAAAAAGTATTCTGCTTCTTTTAAATCTGCATTATATAACCATTTGTTGAAAATAGGCATGATAAAGTATGTGCCTAAAATCATCCAGAAGAACCAGTAAGCAGCGAAACTATGTGTTGAATACATAAATGTTTGATAGATAGTTGTTAATATTCCCCATAAAGTGAAATCATTTGTAAAATGAAGTTGCGGGAAGTAAATTGTTAGACCAATTAAAGTTAAAGAACCTACAATTGACCAAAATACAAACGGTTTGATGATTCTTGGAAGACGTTTTCCCAAAAAGTCTTTTATTTCCCAATCACGACCAAGTGATAATGCACCTGACAGCATTAAGAATAAATCAACACCAATTCTAAAAGTATTATTTGAAAAAAGTGCCCAAAAACCGGTTACTGTATAAAATGCACCTGGAGTGAATTTCATTACGTTGTCAAAAAATCCTGTTGTGTGAATAATAACTACACATAATATAGCTGTTGCACGAAGCGCATCGAAATAAAAAATACGTTTAGATTTAGTTTTTGTCGCCATAATATCTTACCAAATTTTCACCGAGTATATACATAATACCATAAATATAATCCATATCTTACATAAAATAATGATTTTATATCTATTAGATATCAATTATAATTATATAAAGTTTATTTTCAGTCATATTTATAATTAATGGCTTTTAACTAATATTTTTTAGAAAAAATCCTTTGAATTGATATTTAGAACAAATGAAAATCGAATGAAATTATTGCTTGAAATGGACTTGCAATATTGAAATTAATTCCTCTCCCAAGTTATCTAAATTAGTTATTGGATAAGAATTAGATAAATTCAAATTACCCCTATTATTTATAACAATATCATAATTTAAACATTTACCTCTATTTAAATCATTATCGCTGACTAATAAAATTTTTATGATATTGTTTCTAGCTTCAATATTGCCGATATCATAATCTGAAGTGGTTGATACTAAAACATCTACATTATGACTAATTCTTAAACTTGAATCACTTAAAATATTTCCAACATATCCATTATCTGAAAGGTAACGTGTTGTTTTATGCAGTTTCCAGTATAAATTAAGATTTTTTGGGGATTTTTTGGCAATAAACAAAAAATTTAACTTTTTATCTGTTAAAAAATATTTTTTCTTAAGTTTATCATAAAAAAGCTCTTTAAATAAATAGTCTCCCCATTTTTCATTTAAAACAACATAATTCTGTCTTTTTTCTTTTATGCGGGTAACAGATTCATAATGCAATAACAAAGCAGCAGATGCAACAACAACATCATATCCATTTTCATATAACTTAAGATTCAAATCAACGTCTTCAAATCCATAACAGTAATTTTCATCAAATTTATTTAATTTTAGAAAAGTATCTTTTTTGATTAAAAAAACTGCGGCAGTTGCTATAATGCATTTTTTATTGTTTAAAAATTTTTCATCGAAAATGTTTTTAGAAAACTTATACTGATGTCTGGCGGCATAATCAAACTGATTGCAAACCTGTTCCCTGAATATGCCCCCATAATGTTGAATAGAAAATGATTTTTTTTGTTTTTCAACCTCTTCAAAATATGGAAAAATTAATTTGGCACCAACTGCACCTATATTTTCACCATATAGTATTGTACCCATCATTTCATTTAACCAGCCATATGTAGGTTCAATATCATTGTTTAAAAATAGGATATATTCTCCATTAGCAATATTGACCGCATCATTATTGGCTTTTGAAAAAGAGAAATTTTCTTTATTTTCAATAAGAGTTATGTCTAAATCCAAACTTTTAACATATTCAACAGAGCCGTCGCTGGATGCATTATCCACAAGTATTATTTCATAATTCGAATAATTTGTTTTTTTGTCAAAATCTTCAAACAGAATTTTAAGATATTTTAAACCATCCCTATTAAGCACAATTATTGAAACTAACGGTTCGTTTTCAAATGTAAAATTAGATAAATATTTTTTATTTGTATCTAAAATCTTATTTTTTTCTTCAACATAATTAATGTCCTCATTTCGAGAGGAAATTAAATCCTTTAGACCCATGAAAATCAATTACTTCATTTTTTTATAAAAAAGAATATTTTTCTAAAAGGTTTTGATATTTTCCATAAAATAGATTCTTCTACCAATTTTCCTCGTCTAAACTGCTTATATTTAGTTAAATTAATCAAACCCTTATGTAATGTTGAAAGATAAACATTGAATGTCCTGTTTAAATTTACACGGCCTTTAGTTTTATTATTAATGACATCTACAGTTTCGCAGAACATATATTGGTAATTGGTCAGTTCGTTTTGACCGTATTCGTGTGTCATTGCAGTTTTAGTATAATATCTTTGACTGGCTGCAACATAAGGATAAATTTTTTCCAGTGCATGATCATCATACTCATTAATTGAGTCCAAATCAAATAACGGTTTTAAAGCATCAGTTTTTGCCCAGAAACAATTGCCCATAGATAAAGGATATTCCTCATCAGTTAATTTAGTAAAAAGATTCAAACTGTCAAATAACTTTTTAACATCCCCAAAGCTTGAACTCCAGTACTTGTCTGCAAATTCATTGAAATATTTTCCATGATAAAATGTTGGCGGAACAACCAAACCCAAATTGCCATCTTCATCCAGGCATTTAATGATGGAGTTAATGTAATCAGGACTTGCCAGTGTATTTTCCCACATGGAATTCAAGTATGAAGTCCTAACGGTTAAGAAATCATCTTCATTTGGTTTTTTATCATTTACAAAACAGAAGTAATCATAGCTGCCAATCACGTCTTTGCAGGAAATAAATAATGATGAAATATTGTTATTTGAACCATTGACTATGATTTTGGAATTATTTGTTAAGTTTGATAAGTAATTTTCTTCAATGAACTCTTTTTTAGCTTCACTATCCGTTAAGACAATGATGTCTATGTAGTCTGAAATATTTTTAAGGTATCTGGAGTACTGCACCAAATCCACATTATTTATCTGAAAAATAGCTGCAATTCTTTTATCGGATTTATAATTTTTATCAACATTAGTTTTAGGGATGATTTGCTTTAAATTAAGCATTGTTGCCAATTCACATGGCCCCATAGTTCTTAAAAAGTAATTGTAGATTAATGAAGTATCATAGTCAGTATTGTCGTTAATGTATTGCATGGTTGATGCAAGATCCATTCCTGAATTGTAAATCAAATGAAATTTAAGATCCAGTTTAAAAGATTTACGCTTTATGATTGGCAGTCTTCTATTGGCGACCATATCATACATATTGTATGTATGGAAACTTATTGATTTATCAACAGATTCCTCCAAATCCTCAGTATCCACATAAGCCGCCCATTTAAATCCTAAATCACTGAAATGTCTGGTGAAAACTGCCTGATGTTTATAACCCACATCATTGAAGTTTTCAAAATATGGCAATTCCTGCCAGTAATCCTGAAATTCCTTGGATTTGACAAAACTTTTTCTGAAAACTAAAAAAAACAGCTGCAGATAACGTGGCCTATATGGGTAAGGACATAAATTTTTAGGATCAGGCGCATCTCCGTGAACTGTAATGCCCCAAAAATCCAAATCTTTTTTATCCATTTCATCAAACATTTCTCTAAATGGATAAATCGGTCCGAAATAGGAATCATTGAAGAGTATAACTTCATCAAATTCTTCCAGTTTTTCAAAACCAAACTCATAAATCATGGCATCTTTCCATGCGCCAACGTCGAAACCATGATTAGAACGAGTAATGATATGGTCTGTAAAGTTTTCTAAGGTTTTTCTACCTTCGGAGGTTAGTTCTCCGTTTACAAGAATGCATAAGTGGGATAAATTTTTGTTCATATCCTCCAATAAATATTTAACATAATCATCAACGATACCTTCGGTATCATAAAATAAAAATAATCCTAACCTATTCATTTTTTCACCTTTTTACAGCGGAAATTAGTTTTCTTAAAGGCTTAGTAATTTTCCAAGAACGTGAATTTTTCATCATCAACCTTTCCTTGTTAATTGAATCAAAATCCTCCAATTTATTTATAAGCTTATTAGGTATTCTTTTAACTTCAGGTTTAATTAAAGCGGAATAAACATAATCGGCAAAATTCAGTTCCCATTGTCTAAACATTTCAAAATTATCCACATCCAAATTAAAATGATTAAAAATATCTTCCATAGATTCAAAATCTCTGAATAATGGATTAGTAACAGTGTGGTGGCGAATAACCCTATAAAAAACATATTCCAATGGTATTGGGAATTTAAAAAACCATTCATAATCAATGGATGTGATTTCATCATCAATTATAAACAGATTATTGAAAATTACATCCAAATTTGTTACATCATGACAATGGAATGAAATGTCTGATTTTAATTTGAATATATTTAAAAATTCATCTGTTGCATAATCTTTAGTGACATAGGATTCATAAAATAATGCATCAAAGAAATATTCCAATAAACCGTAAAATTCATCTTTATTGTTCAGCATGATTGAATCTATTAAAAATTTTTCAAAAGTATTATCTTCAATGAATGAATATGTAAAGTTTTCCCCGTCAAATTCATTGACTAAAAACTTAATTTTACCAAAATCATAATCATATGCTTCATGCATATTTTTCAGATGGTCAACTGATTTTAAAGATAAAGGTGATTTTCTTACTTTAAGTTCACCATCCTCAAGGTAAATACCAGTAGAAGTTCTGAATTTTTCATCACGATTGGTATTTAATTTAACATATTTAATATTTTCAGCCCTACTATTGTCCCTGGAATTGTTAATTTCTACAAGAAACGAATTTGAAAAATATTGGGCAATGTTGTCATTAGCAAATATCTGGTTTAACTTATGTTCCTTGAATAAATTAGCTTTAACATCATAATAAACCGGCGCCCTTGCGTATGGAAGTTTGTTAATGAAATCATCAGTGGAAATTACATCCGGAAAACAGTGGTCCGGATAAGGGTAAAAGAATCTATAATTCTCAAATCCAACAGATTTGAGTATATTTTCCAATTCTGTTTTTGAAAATGTTTTAACATAATCAACTTTTGGAAAATCATCAATTCCTGCAAAAAACTTATTTACATGTTCCTCTTTAAAACCTGCAAAATATTTCAAACCCAAACGGTTGCTAATAGCTATTAGAATTACACCATCATCTTTTAAAAAACTTTTTACATAGGACAAATAATCTGAATAAGGATTTTTACTATCTGAAAACTGTTTTGCATACTCAAAGATATCGCAAAGAATTATATAATCAAATTTTTCATCATATTCAATTTGAGAAAAATCATCTTTTAAAACAGTCAGATTATCGCAAGTGCATCTTTTGGAAAGTATCTGAAGCAATTTTTCATCATTTTCAACACTGACAACTTTATTTACCTTTTCACAAAAAAGATTGGTTAATTGTCCGTATCCTGCACCAATTTCCAATAATGACCCTTCTTTTTTAAAAGGATACCATATAAACAAATTTTCCCTTAGATAATTTAGGCAATAATGATACTTGTAATAATTAAAGTTTTCCAACTCATGATAAAGATCTTTATTTTCTTCATTTAAAATGTTTAAAACAGTGTCTTTTAATTCATCATCACCACATATTTTCCCACGATTCATTTTATTGACCCAAAATATAATTGTAATATAAAATAATAAATTATTAAAATATATATTTTTTAAATAATATAATATTTTTGGACTTTAAATATAGTGACTGTTTTTTCATAAAAAATGGAAATTATAAAGAATTTAGAATAGAATTTAACTCATCATTTGTTTTGCATATGTTATCAAATTTATTATGAATACTGCTTTTAGAGTTTTCATCAGCAAATATTGCTGTTTTAGTATTGGAGTTTGCAAAAATCAGTGATTCAATCAAGTCCTGCGTGTTATAATCAATTATCAAATCGAATTTGAATTCCCCATATTGGTTTTTGAATGATTTTTCGAATAATTTTTTTAGGGAACCGTACAATTTTTCATCATCACTATTTTTCAAGAATTTGTCAAGATTAAACTTTTCAGACACTGTGGGTTTGATGTTGTCTGACAACGGCAGAAATTCTATGCCTTCAGGAATTCTTTTAAATGCATTAACATGATTTGACTTAATATTTTCATCCCATGGTTTGAATGATACAAATATATTATATTTGGTCTGGTCAACAGAATTTAACCAGTCAATTAATGAATTTGTCACATCTTTATCCTTAAGACCATCTGCATAAATTAAAATATTCTTGTTTGAATTTTCAATTATTTCACAGTTGCAGTTATCTTTACCGTTGATGAGTGTTTCACATATACGTGAAGCGCTGTTTATGTCATCATAACTGCAATACTTTTTAATAAATTCGCAGTCATCATAATTTTTATCAGCGTTTAGCTCAGAAATTAGCTGATCGACCGTCTGTACTTTAGGAAATGGCAGCTCATCAAGTCCGAAGTAAAAACCTCTATCCGCCAAATATTCTTCTTCATCATAATTAAAAATTATTATTTTTCTTCTGGTTGTTGCAAAATCAAAAAATACTGAAGAATAATCAGTTATCAGACAATCTGCAGCGTTTAAAACATCATAATTTTCATACATTTTTGGAAAAGCTTTAATGCGGTTGAATTTGGTAAAATCAATTTGTGACTGATTAAATGGATGAAATTTTAAAAATAAAATCTGATTATTCTTCAAATTCACATCAATTTCTTTTAAAAAATTATTAACATCAGTTTTTTGCTGTTCATCCTTTATGTTATTTGCACTGCCTTTAAAAGTAGGCATGTAAACAAAAACTTCCTTATCCGCTAAATTTAACTTTTCTTTAATTACTTTATTGTCAGTTAAAAAAACGCTGTTTCTGGGATATCCTTCCATTAAAATTTTTGAAGGACAAATTTTTTCAAACATAAATGAATTCAAAAGTTTATTTTTTGTGTATTCATTTGGATAAAGCAGATAATCAGAGAAAAAAAGTGTTCTTTGAATAAAACCGATTGAGGATTGTTCTGAAGTGTTGTCAAAACCCATTAACTTTAAAGGTGTTCCATGCCAGGTATTTAGAAATATCTGGTTTGGTTTTTTAATGAATTTCCGGTTAATGCCTGAATCTGTAAAGATATATTTTGCCTTTTGCAAAATTTCGCAAGCCTTATTTTCATCAGTGATAATTTTATGAATGTTTAAATTATAATTTCTCTGAAATTCAGTGATTTTAACTTTAACATTATCATTTGCAAAAACATATATCTTAAAATTACCGTATTTTCCTGTGGATAACTCTTCCACTATCCGAAACATGTTTCCTGTGAAATCTTTACCGTTTCTTGATTCAACATAAACAATATCATCATTAACCGGTTCATTGTAATAAATATCATAAATTTTAGAGTTTTCCCGGCAATCTTTAAAATGATTCAATTTAGTTACAAATCCCATGATTAAATATTTGGAGGAGATATATTTAAAACTTAAGAGGAACTATCTAAAACAGGTTGAGTAATATGTTGGCATTTTATGATAATTGCCAACAACTCCAATTTCTTGATTTAAATGCAATTCTAAAAATGCGGTTAAGGGATAATAAAATAAAATAATTTGTTATAATGAAAATGGGATTTTTAAGTTTTCAAGTGCATATCGCCTAAAAAAATATAATATGTAAAAATGACATATATAAATAATAATTTAATTTAATCTTATAAACTTACAGGCAAAAAAAATATGAGATACAAACTATCAATTATCATTCCGGTTTTCAATGTTGAAAATTATCTCCATAGAACTTTAGATTCTATTATATCCCAGTCATTAGGCTTTGAGGATATTGAAGTTATATTGGTGGATGACAAATCCACTGACAATAGTGCAAAAATTATGGAAGAGTATGACAAAAAATATGAAAATATTAAATGTTTTTACTCAGAAAAAGGCAGCGGATTTCCCGGAAAACCAAGAAACATTGGTTTAAAGAATGCGACATCTGATTATATAATGTTTTTAGATGCCGATGACTTTTTAGAAATAAATTCCTGTGAAAAATTATATGAAACAATTATTGGAGAAGATGCAGATATCGTGTCTGGAAGTTATGCTTCTAAAAATAGAAAAGGAGAATTTAAATTAAATATAAACCCATGGGTTTTTACATTAATGCCCCCTGAGTTAGACAAGAAGGTTAGAATAGAAAAAACAAAGGAACTGTTATCTGAACCTGATTTTAAACTTGTAGTCACAGATTTGGATGAACATAAAGAAATTATAGCAAACCCTAATGTATGGGGCAAAATATTCAAAAAAACTTTAATTGAGGATAATGATATAAAATTTCCAGAAGACATTGTAGCTCAGGACTCCGTATTTGTATTAGAAACTATTTTAAATGCTAAAAAGATAGTTTTTATAAAAGATATTATTGTTTATTATGATAATCAAAGGGATGAGGATGGAGACAAATCCATTTCACACGTTAAATCAAAACAGAATTTATACGGCAGAATTAAAGCATATGGCTTAATGTATAATATAAGTAAACAACACTCAAGAGAAGAAATATTCTGCAGATACCTTTTATTGCAAAAATTACTTCACTGGTATAAAAAATATTTGTTGGAAACCGATATTTCCCGCGATGAAGTTGAAAATATTTTTAGGAAATATTCCCATTTATTCACAAAAGGATATCAAACAAATCTTCCAATGCCCAAATCCATAAGAAGAGTATTTAAAGAAATTTCCGAAGATAATTTTGACAATGCAGCGAATGTATTTTTAAAATCAAAAAAGAATTATCATCAAAAACAAAAACAAAAACATCCCGAACCATCATTATCTGATAAAATTAAGAATTTATTCAGGCGAAATAAATAATATTTTTAATGCCATTAAATGAAATGGTAGCTGAAACCTTAAAATCACCATTACTTTTTTAATGAATTAAATCATAGTTTATACTATAATTAAATTATAAATGGGTGGATTCATGAATTTAAATGTCGGTATTATAGGAGCGGGAGCATTAGGTACAGCTCTTTCACAATTAATAAGTGAAAATGTAAATGAATTAACTTTATTTTTGCGAAATGAAGACCTATGTGACGATATTAATAATTTAAGGTACAATACAGAATATTATCCAACTACAAAACTTAACGAAAATATTAAAGCAACAACAGAGTTAAATGATTTGAGCAATTCTGACATGATATTTTTAACTATCCCCTCCTCAGCTTTTAGAACAACATTAAATAATTTAAAAGAAATTGTTAAAAAAGACGTTATTTTAGTTACAACCGCAAAAGGTATTGAATACCCTTCTCTAAAAACAATGGGGAATTTAATTGAAGATTACTTTGATGACAATTATGTGGCAATGTCCGGGCCTAACTTCGCATCTGAAATCATGTTAAATTTTCCAACATTTACAAATATTGCATCAAAAAACCGTGAAAACTCACTGAAAGTTAAAAGCATCCTAACAACCAAACGATTTAAAGTTAAAATAATTGATGACATAACAGGCATCGAATTTTGCGGCATTCTAAAAAATATTAATGCAATAGCAAATGGAATTTGTGAAGGAATGAAAATTAATGAAAATGCACGGTTCGGCATTTTGACTCATGGATTTAATGATACAATTGAAATTGTAAAAACAGTTGGAGGCTTGCCTGAAACAGTACATGAATACTGCGGATTTGGAGATTTAATGTTAACATCAATGTCTGCTGAAAGCCGCAATCATACTTTGGGCATTTTATATGGTCAAAAATTAATAATTGATGAACATGACAGTGGCGTGGTATTTGAAGGTAAAAACTCAATTAAAGCAATTAAAGACATTTGTGACAATAATAACCTCCATAGTGATATAGTTGATTTTGTTTATGATGTGATTATTAAAGATGCAACACCAAATAAAGCATTTAATGAATTATGGCAAAAAATAGAATGAATGATGATATAAATGATAGGCGTGATTTTATCTGCAGGAATGGGAACAAGATTAATGCCTCTTACAAAAGACATTCCCAAACCGCTATTGGCAATAAATAAAAAAACACTGCTTGAAAGAATGATTGAAAATTGCATTAATGCAAATATCAGAGAGTTTATATTGATTGTTGGTCATAATAAACAAAAAGTGTATGAAACAGCACCCAAGCTTGAAAAGAAATTAGATATTTCAATTAAAATAATCGATAATGAAGAATATAACGTGACAAACACTTCCGTATCAACTTTTCTTGCAAGCTCATATATTGAAAAAGAATCTCCAGACGATTTTATTTTGATTAATGGAGATAATGTAGTTGACTGCAAAATTATTACCGATATTGCATCCACCAACAACACCAGTTTGGTTATAGACAACTTTAAAAAATTAAATGATGAATCGTTTAAAGTCATGATTCATGATTTAAAAATTAATGAAAACGGATCTGTTGCAAACGGAATAATCTCTGAAATAGGAAAAGATATTAATATTCCATCCTCCTTTGGAGAATTTATTGGTGTTTCCAAAGTTATGAAAAAAGACATTTCCAGATTTAATAAACTATTAAATGAAATTATTCAACAAGACAAACAAAATTATTACGATTTTGTATATAAACCCTTATCAGAAGAAATTTTGATTGATTACATCTTAACAAACGGTTTGAAATGGACCGAAATTGATGACTATAATGACTGGGAAATAGCTAATAAGTTGGTTAAAGAGTTTGAAAACTAAGTATGACCTGCATGAATCAATTTTTTTTAAAAAGTCTTTTGAATTTACTTAGGCGACCTTCATTTGCAGGTTTATTTTCAGTTTTTATATTCAGTTCATGAGCATCATATTTCTTTTTAAATTCATTATAATGTTTTGAGTTTATAACATCAAAAAATCTTCGTTTATTGCGTTTTTCTGCAAGTTCTAAAAACTCGTCATATCTCTCATGATTCAGCATTTTTGAGAAATCCTTTTTCATTTCACTGAAAAAGTAAGGTTTATGTTCATCCTTAACTTCACTGAAACGCCTATATGCCAAATTCATTTTATTATTGTATAATGTTTTTTTATAATCATCAAAATAGCCATTATCCATAAATATCTTGATAATCTTATTATAAATGGCAATAGTGCTTACGTAACGTTTATCCTTAGCCCCTGTAGATGAGTTCATATGCCTTCTTCTTGTGTAGAGAGTTTCTTTTAAAAAATACATTCTTTTAGCTTTAAATATTAAACCCCAAAAAAAGATATTGTCATGAAATATTAAGCCTTCCGCAAATTGAGCGCCTGTTTTTTTAACAAAATCCAAGTTATATAGCTTACACCAAGGAGTTACGGAAATATGGAATAGCAATTTTCTGACATCCTCAAAACTAAATACTTTATCCCCCATTTTTTTTGCAATGGCATCCATATCATAATAGCTGTTATGATAATACTTATCTAATTTATCATCATAGTTAATAGCTTGAAAAATAATAAAATCTAGGTCTTTTTCTTTTGAAATGTTATAAAGTTTTTCAAGAGCATCTAAATTAATCATATCGTCTGCATCCATGCAATAAAGATATTCTCCAGTTGCATATGTTAATGCTAAATTTCTTGCAGCTCCTCCACCTTTATTTTCTTGATGATATACTTGAATACGATTGTCTGAGATGGCCAATTCTTTTAAAATATTTAAAGAATCATCAGTTGATCCATCATCAACACAAATCAACTCCAAATCTGTTAATGTCTGATTTAAAATGCAATTAATTGCTTCTTCAAGATATTCGCTTGCATTATAAACCGGCATAATTACTGATACTTTAACCATTCTTGCCACCCAACAAGTAAACAGGACTTACTCTCTAAAAAAATAATTAAATGCTAAAATTATTTGAATCTTCGCAACGGTTTTGTGATTTTCCAACTGTTTGAATTTAAAATTTCCTCATTTAGTTTATTTAAATCATTATTATCCTTTTTTAACTTAGCATTTTCTTTTTTTAATTTTTTATATTCTTGTTTTAATCCATTTATTTCTTCATTCTTAAGTTTAATGTTTTCTTTCCTTTCCTGTTTCAATTTTTTAATTTCCAGTTTTAATTCCCTTATTTTATCATTTCTTATTTCAATATTGCCTGTGAACTTTTTACTTTTAATGATAAAGTCATTTTCTTTAAAGTACAACTGCCTTTTCACATGGGCATATGCATCTTCTAAAGAGTATAAATAATTTGATTCTGTTTCAGAGTTATTTAAAATATCCTCATTAACATCTGTTAACATCTGATTTATTTTTGCATATCTTACAGCTAACTCTTCAACGTGTTCAAGAATTTTTTTAAATTCATTTAACTTATATGAATCAGTGTATTTCAAATCAATGTTTTTGCAAAATGAAGTATCAAACTGGCAATCAAATTCTTTAATTGGCATGTCTAATGATTTACGTGATGAGTATGATTTAACGTAATTATACAAATCTTCATCTGTTAAAACCCCATTGGAATCTACCAATTTCCTATACATTAAATTTTGATGCCAACTAGAACGTGGATCCTTATAATAATAACTAATATTATTTAACCAGCCAATTACCTCTTTTGAAATGCATTGCATTTTATTTCTTATAGGTATATGGGCCATTCTTAGTTCATCCAACTCTTCAAAGGGAATATCTTTATTTTCAACTGAATGGGAACCAGGAGCTATTTCAACATCATATTTTTCAGTTAATTTAGCTGGAATAATTATTTTTGATTTGTCATCGAGCAGAGGATCACGTACAGTATTGAGAGTGTCTAATGAAAAAGAGTCATAATCTAAATTTGGCAAATATGTTCTCCAAAATACACTATAATACTTGTCAGTGCTTAGGTTTTCCAATATTGCCCTAGGATTTCCCCCATCTTTACAAACAAGGAATTCGTCACAGTCCAAAGGCACGATTAAATCTGCAGAAAAATCCTTCAATGCAATATTGAATGCATTATTTATAACTTCTTTTTGAGGAATATATTCTTTACTGTTTCTGTATATGTGTATAGGTAAATTTTCATTTTTTAATTTTTGTAAAATATTGTAAGTCTCATCAGTACTATGATCTTCTATTATTACCATAGCATCAATGAAATTTAAATGATATCGAATAAATGATTCAACAATATCCTCTTCATTTTTTATTCTTGAAATTGAAAATATTTTCATAAGAATTCCTCTAAATATATTTTATTTTTTCAATTAAATAAATTTGACAGTTTAAATCACATGTGAATAAAAAAAATAACAGACTAGTTTTGATATAATATATTTAATATATCATTCTTTTATAATATTTAAATCTTGTAGAAATCATTCAAATAAAAGCATCAAGGAGTTATGAATTATTTTTTTCTTTTAATCCTCATTA
>CAZQWN010000016.1:0-32503 GCA_964596915.1 uncultured Methanobrevibacter sp. | reverse complement strand
CGTTGTGGAATGGTAAGCATGCGAACTATATCATACGTTTTATACGAACAGTTTCAAAAGTTCTGATACTTATTACTAATCAAGCGCTCTTGCTCAATATTTTTTATAAATGAGAAATAAAAGTGGTTAATATGATGAATGACGAGCTATTTAAAAACTTTTCAATAAGCTGTAACCATTCAAAAGGAACAACACAAAGCTATGAGCTTTCACTGAGAAAGTACTGTATCTAGTTTAACATGACTCTTAGGCAACTTCTTGAAGAGACTGAAGAGGATGAAATGAAAGGAGTGAAATGGAAACACAGTAGGCTGAAATCAAAACTGGTTGAATACAGACATCACATGTTTCAAAACTATGCTTCTGGAACTGTGAGAAAAGAGATGAACTGCATAATCTTTTTTTACAAGTTCTATGACATAGAAGTAGGGGATTTACCTAAAGTCAATGACAAAAGCATTCAAAAGCCTGCACCCATATATTTTAAAGATTTGCCTGATAAGGAAGTTATAAGGGAAGCTTTTCAGATTGCATCTCCCTTGATGAAAGCTATTATATTGTTTTCATGCTCCAGCGGATGTGCCCGTACAGAGACATTGAGCCTTACAATCGGAGATTATATTGATGTGCTGTCCTAATATCTGCCGAAAAACGGGAGAGATATCTTTGATGTTATTGATTATCTAAATGATGTTGTTCCGACATTCAGCATCCTAAGGAAAAAGACAAACAAATATTATCTTACATACTGCAGTCCTGAAGCCGTAAAAGCTATTAATGCATATTTATTGCTTCGTGATAAACCAATAACCGATGAAAGTCCTCTGTTTCAAATAAGCAGAACATATGGTTCAGTCATTTGAAATGATCAATGACACTTTAGGCCTTGGAAGGGTTGGACGATACCGCAGGTTCAGGTCTCATATGCTTCGAAAGTTTCATGCATCAGCACTGTACAATGACGGCATGAGCCTGGACAAGGTCAATGATTTGCAGGGGAAGGCTAAGAATAAAACCGATGCCGCATATTTCATGACCAATCCTGACGATTTGAAATTTGAGTATATTCAGCACCTGCCTGCCCTTACCATAAATACTGATGTTGAAAAGCTGTCGATTAAATCCCCTCAGTTTATTCAAATGGAAAAGGAAAATGAAGAGTTAAAATCTGAAGTTGGAAGTATGAGAAATGAACTTGAAGAGGTGAGAGGTTTAAAAAAATAACTTATAGGTATCATAAACAAGGTTAGTGAAGGGTAATGATTGATATAAAAATTAGTAGTGATAGCATTTGGCATCTGTTGAATGCTATCAAATAATATTCAAAAAATATTATAATCCATAATTTTACAATGGAGTATTTATGATGAAAAGTATAAAACAAACTTGATTAAAAACATAAAATTTATATGATGAAAAATATAAAATAAATTTAATGAAAAGTATAAAATAAAACTGGTGAAAAATATAAAAAAGTGATAAAGATGAAAAAATATTTACCAAGATATACAGATCAGGAGTTGAAAGAATCTCTGGAATATATGGGTGCTGTACTAATAACTGGTCCAAAGTGGTGTGGTAAGACTACAACAGCCAAACAACAATGTAAAAGCTTAAAGGAACTACAACATCCTGTTCATGGAAAATCTTACTTAAAACTTGCAGACACCAATCCCATAGAACTCCTAAAAGGTGAAAAACCAATGCTGATTGACGAGTGGCAAATGGCACCAGAGCTATGGGGTACTGTTAGATATTTGGTAGATGAATCAGATGAAGATGGAATGTATATTTTAACTGGATCAACAATAGTTGATGAAAGTAAAATCGTGCACTCAGGAGCTGGCAGAATAAAAAGGATTTTAATGCGTCCGATGAGTCTATATGAAAGTGGAGAATCCACAGGTGAAATCTCTTTAGTGGATTTATTTGATAATGAGGATTTAAACATTGATGGAGTAACTTCAAACTTAACAATACCTGATTTAATTTTTGCCGCCTGTAGAGGGGGCTGGCCAGAATCACTAAACAAAAAAACTAAAAAACAGCAATTGGCAATTGTATCAAATTACATAGATATAATATGCAATAGTGATGTTTCAGAAGTGGATGGAGTTAAACGCAGTCCGCAAAGAGTAAAAGCTATTCTAAAATCCTACGCTAGAAACATATCCACACTGGCAACTAAAAAAACACTCATGAAAGATATAAAAACAGAATATGAAGATATTTCATTGCCTACATTCAATTCGTATATTGATGCTCTTGAAAGGTTATATGTCATCCAAAACATTCCTGCATGGTCACCAAACATCAGATCAGCAAATACCATCAGAAAATCTTACAAAAAAGAATTCATTGATCCATCAATAGCTGTAGCAAGCCTTAACCTAACACCTGAAAAATTACTTAAAGACTTCGAAACATTTGGTTTCATATTCGAAAACATGTGCATACGTGACTTGCTTGTTTATTCAAGCTCAGTTAATGGTGAAGTGTTATATTACAATGACGACAGTGGTCTTGAAGCGGATTGTGTGATATATCTAAATGATGGCCGCTATGCATTGATAGAATTTAAATTAGGCAATCGTGAAATCGATAAGGGAGCAGAAAATTTACTTAAGCTAAAAAAATTGATTAAAAAAAGTGTGGAAAACAAAAAGATTGATTTGGAAGAGCCAAGTTTTCTAGCAGTAATCACTGGTGGTGAAATGGCTTACACTAGAGCAGATGGAGTGAAAGTTATTCCAATAGGATGTTTGAGATAATGTTTCATGATGGTAAAGTAATATGATAGCATTCAGGTGATAATTGAGAGTGTCCCATAATTATTTTTTAGATGGGGATGGTTTAATTTTCATTTTATGTTGTTAATTTTTCTTTATAAATCATGTTTAATTTAATTATGATGTATTTTTTCCGGATATGTTTTAATCACCTCTGATTCCAGTTATAACGTCGTTTTGTATTATAAATTTTCCCTTAAATTTCTCGATGCAAAAAAAGTCAATCTTCTGATTTTCTTTTTTGAATTTTTTGACTTTACTGATAATAAGCTTTAAAAATTTGTTGGTTGTGTATTTTTCAAATTTTTTGATGTTATGATGTATTTCACTGATTGTTAATTTATCATTTGCTTTTTTTAAGCTTTTTGTTTTGATTCCTCTGAAATTTCGGGATTCTAATAAAATTGCAAAACTGGATTCTGCAAAATGCCCCCTTTGGAAATATATTTGCTGTCCTTCGTCGGAATAATAAAATCTGTGTATTTCTTCCATATTTTCATCATAGGGTTCATAAAATATTCTTCTGTATTGTGATGTGCATTCTGATTTGTATTTACAGGAAATACAGTAGTCACAAGTGTACTTCTTCTTTTTGACTCCAGTCAGTGTTACAATATCAACTACTTGGAATAGTTTTTTTGTTTTTGGGCATTCAAAAGCGTCTATTTTGCCAATATATTTGAATTGATATTTTTTTATTCTTTTTGGTTTGTTTTTTCCTTTGTTTTTCTGTTTTTCTTCTTTTTTTTTTTACTTGTTCTTGTCTTTTTCATGATCTGTTTTTGTTTTGTATTTTTTGTTTTTTTCTGGATGCTTCTGTGTCGTCTGGTATTACAACTCGAGTATTTCCTTTTAATATTTCTTTTAGTTGATTTGGATTCCAATATCCGTTATCTACGCATATTACAAAGTTGTCTATGTGTATTCTTTCTATTGTCATGTCCACTAATCTTTTTACTTCTTTTTGGTCATTAGGGTTGTTGGTTATGTAGTGTACTAGTCTGAATCCATATTTATTATCTGTTACTGTTTGGTAATTGTAATTTAAGCCCATTTTACCTTTTTTATCGGGCATGTGTCGTGATTCGGGATTGTTGATGCTGATGCTATTTTCGCTGGTGATATTTTCTTCCATGAGTTGTATCCGTTCCATAACTTTTTTAAAGTTCCTGGAAGATATTAAACTGAGTTTTAATAAGTGTATTCCGCTTGAATTTAGATTATAATTAAATTCGTTGAGTATTTCTTTTAATTCTTCTTTTAATTTTTCGTCATCATCTTCGTTTATGAAGTATCTTTTTAATTTGCTCCATATTCTGTGTTAGAGATGTTTGTATTTAGAAATTTTTTTAAATAGGTTATTTCGTAGGGATACATCTTTTTAAATGTGTTGCACCATGCTTTTAGTATGGTGCCGTCACCATAAACGATTTTGCCATCTATTAATTCAATTGCCATTGCAAAATCTATTAAAAATTGGTCAAATTTATTTATTAATTCCATATGGTTGTTTTTGAATCTGTTTAGTTGTGTTTTTCTTGGTTTTTCGCATTTTAATACTAATTGACAGGTTTCATCGTTGTTTTCACACCATTTTTCAAGGTCTCTGCAACTTTCTCTTTTATTGTTTTTTGCCCAAAAAAGAAATGTTAATAATTCTTTAGGATTGTATTTTATTGGACGTCCTTTTTTAGCTTTTTTAACATGGAATTCGTTAGGATAGAACTGTTCAAGAGATCTATCAAATACATGAGGTTGAAAACCTCATGTTCTTTATCTAAATTTGCTCCGACTTCTTTTAATTCAAAGCAATATTGTCTTTCAACAATTATTTTCACATTATTTTCATTGATTTTATTTGATTTGTTCGAAAAATAGTATTTAAAGATAATTTGATTAAAATCATGCTTTTTAGATGAAAAAATGGAATCCTTCCTAAAACTATAAATATTGATTAATTACAAATAATCCTTTGTAGGTTTTGGATTATTTGATTAAAAAATATTTTTTTCTCATTTTCAGAAATTAGTATTTTTTTCAAATAAAATATGATTTTCAATGTTTTTCTGGTGAAGATTTATTTTCATCAGAAACTAATCATATTAGCTTAATTAACTATTTTTCAAGTTTATTTTTATTATTTTAATTATTTAAACTTTATTAGAATATTATTTGTAAAAATAAGTTATATATAAAATTTTTATAAAAAAACAAGTATATATGTATTCATTTGAAAATTAACTCACTCCAATGAAAATTTTAAAAATTATAGTTTTTTTGGAAAAGTATATACCTTATGAAGTCCATATATAATAATCATGAAAGTTGCAAAAATTAAAGATCATTTGTCGGAAAGTGACTTAAATGATCTTATAAAAGAACATAAGGATTCCTATAATATTTATAGGCGTGCTTATTTAATAAAAATGGTTAAAAAGGGAGATACGATAAAAAAGGCCTCTGAAATTATGAACGTCTCTAGAAAAACAGGTGAACGTTGGGTTAAAGAATATAATGAGAAAGGTATTAATGGATTAATGCCTGATTATAGCAATTGTGGCCTTGAATCAGAATTAGACGATGAAAAATTGCAAATTCTTTATGAAGCCATCACAAGTAGCGAAAAAGGATTAACAATTGAAGATGTTCGTGAAATGATATATACATTATTCAAAATAGAATTCAGTTATAATCATGTCTGGTTCATTACACGAAAAAAATTAGGATTGAACTATGGAAAACCTTTTATTAAATATGAAGGTCGCACAGAAGAGGATGTTAAACTATTTAAAAAAAACTAAGAATAATTAACACTAATCACCGAATGCTAGCATTCATGGATGAAACTGCATGTCAAAGTGTAACAAACGTTAGAAGAGTATTCTATGCTCCAAATACAAAAAATATACAAGTTAAGTGTGGAGAACGATTTAAATCAATGTATTTGGATTTATGGGAGTCAATTGCAGCTCATACATGGAAACAAATAGAAGAGGTGATTCAATTAATTTTGTTAAAGCATTATGCCACTTCAGAATAGAAAACATGCTTAATGATGAAGCTAAAAAATTAATAGAAGAAGCAATAACAAATTCTAATTTAGAAGAAGAAAATATTAAAAGAATATTAGCTCAAAAATCATTAAACGGAATGGATTTAATAAATAAGGTAAATGATGAACTTTATAACGAAAAACACTCGAATCAGGAATCTATTGCAAAAATTAAAAAAATGCTAAATAGAGAAGATTCCAACAATCCTTATAAAATAAAAAAGGAAAAGGAAAAAAGATTATTGTCTAATTTAGATACTCCAGTTATTCGTAATCTATTATCCTTTGAAATCCCAATAGATTTAGTTTTGGATAATGCCAAAATCCATTCATCTGATTTAAGTATGGCCGTTTTTGAAATACTAAATATTAATCCTATTTTTTTACCCACTAGATCTCCGGATTTAAACCCAATCGAGGATTTATGGAGAATGATTAAAGATAGAATATATAAAACATATTATAATACCTTAGATGAATTAATTACTATATTTAAAGAAGGATTTGATAAATTTGTCGGGAATAAATCACTTTATGAAAATTGGTTGAGTGATATGGTATAAACTTTCACAAAAGAACTATAAATAACAACATGTTGAAGCGATTCCTAAAAAAAGTAGTGTTCTTCCACCATTTGTTGTACTTTCATTTAGTGTCTTTATAATATTGGGTATTGCACTAAATTCTATTGTTAACATGACTCCAATAAATGCAATCATGGATTTGGTTTTATCGTCAATAATTTCATTTCTTTTGTTGACTTCATCATATCTGTGAAGTGCTAATTTTAGTAATATTTTATATTTTTCCATTCAACGCTCCTGTTAAATTAGTATATGATGATTTATATTACGGGGTATATAAAGTATTAGAGAGAGCAGTTGAAAAGTAATATTTTGTATCTTAAACTATTGCTACCTTTTTGAAAAGGCAATTTCGTAGTTGATATGACTAAAATCCAAACTATTTAAAAAATTTCAAAAGTATCTGGAGAGGGATATTCTCTAGAGAGATATTTATTTTTTACCTTCCAGTCGTTTAATGGATTTTATCAGGTTATCAAAATCAGATTCATAGTTTCTATCCTGATCTATTCTGAATTCCTTATACTCATTAATTGCATGGGTTTTTGCTTCATCAGCTGAAACTTTACCTTTGCCTTCAAGTAGTGGCAGTTGGCTTAATTCAAGATATCCGTAAAGCAGTGTTTTCCAGTCTTTCATGAATGTTGGCTTTTGGGAATTTGCCCTTGTTTCTGCCAATGTTAAAAAACCGTCAACCAAGGTATTCAGTGAATCCAGTTCCATTTCGTTTAGGTAGTTTTTTGAAATTACCACATCTGCCTGCAGGATTTTTCCATGAGGCGCATCTTCCCATGTTGTAAGGCCCATGTTAACTTTGGTTTTGTCGCTTCGGGATTTTATGATTTCAGCGGCGGTCTGACCGATTATTGCAAAGAGTAGCATGTTCTGCACTGTGGCAAAGAAGTCTTTTGTTTCATAGGCATCCAGATTGTAGTCTGCGCTTGTTGCATACAAATCAGTGATTTTCTGGTTGAATCTTCTCTCAGATGCGCGTATTTCACGGATTCTTGAAAGCAAATGGTCAAAGTAATCTTTCCCGAATCTTGTGCCTTTTTTCAATAGTTCATCATCAAGTGCAAAACCTTTTACAATATACTCTCTAAGCACGCCTGTCGCCCATCTTCGAAAGTGTGTTGCCTGTTTACTGTTTACACGATATCCTACTGAGATTATGGCATCAAGGTTGTATAATATTGGCTGTGTTTTTGCATCGGGGTTTATAATAACGATTTCAGTATTATTGAAATCGTTCGGATTGAAGGTCACTTCCGATTTTACCAACTCTCCGGACTCAAAAATTTTATTTAAATGAGTACTTATTGTATTGATGTTTTTACCGAACAATTCTGCCATGGTTTTTTGTGTAGTCCACATTGTGTCATTTTCAGAATCAATAATTACCTTTATGGCCACCGCCCCGTCTTCACTGGTATATAATAATGTTTTTACAATCTCATTATTCATGTTTAAGCCCCTGCGTATCTAAAGTTGATATAATAATAAGTAGGTTTATAATGTATATAAAAGATTAGAGAGAGCAGTTGAAAAGTAATTTTTTTAAGCTATAGAAATTCATTAGGTTTATAAAATAAGTTAACATTTCTATATAGGCCACTAAAACCTGAACTCCTTAAAGAATTTCAGAAGTGTCACTGGATTGGTGGTATCAAGATTGTAAAATGCATGATACTTGCAGATTTAACATAACATTTTTCTTTAATGCTTGTTAAGGGTGTATTTGTTAAAAGTAGTAAATAGATATTGTTTATTTGGTTCAAGAAGGGATAACATATGAAATTTCATTATCAATTTCATCAATGCTTCTAAAATTCATACATATCATTTCCATTTTTTTCAAATCTAAAAATCTTTTAGGATTATTATATCTATCATGACTCCACCAATTAATCCGGCAGTATTTATCATTTAAAAATTAATTTACAAATCCAATATCCTTAAAATTTATAATTTCATGGGCTAAGTTTTTTTGAACCAGTTCTTTTTTGAAAAATGTAACATCCCAATCATCAGAGATTAACGGAGCATTTTTTTCCATAGCAAACAATATCAGCTTCATATCTGCATCGGAAGGGGACAATTCATCAGCATGTTTTAATGCATAAAACTCATTTAATTTGTCTTTATCATTAAAATTCATGAAAAATGATTTAATTGAATCAAATAGTTTTTCTTCAGGTTCATATTCTTCAATATGGAATTAATCCTTTTTCTGAAGATTTTTAAAATTATTTTGGAGTTTTTGAACCAGCCTTAATGTGAGTCCATGTGGGGGATTTCTGGAAACATCAACAATGACATTTCTCTTATCATTTAAATAATCGTCAACAATTTTTGGAAATCCCTTATTGTTAATTTCGTGAATGATAAATTCAGGAACCTTTATTTCAACCCCATTATTCACCAGATATTGAGTTAATTTTCTAGCTTTATTGGTTCTTTCAACAATCCTATGGGTCTTGTATAAAAAACAATAAAATATGATGATATTTGCATCATACACAACTTCAGATTCTCTCTTAAATCTATCCATAATAGCACACCACAAAGTTAATTAATAAAACAATGATTCGTCAAAATCATCATCATCCAATCTTGGAAGAACCTCTAAATCATGACTGATGTAATTTTGAAGCCTGTCAAATAATTCTTCAAGATCGCTCAAGTTCATGTTTTCAAAAACATCATTATCCTCATTGCAACTGGAATAAATTTTTTCAACATCCTGAACATATTGTGAAATAAAATCAAACAAATCATTTTTCATATAGTTGTTCAATTTCTCTTCCCTCAACACTATTCTCAGATAATCAAGAGATCCTAAAATAAAAACTCTGTTATAGTTGATTTCAAAATTTTCAAATAAAGTGATGTTTTTGATAATTTTGTTATTCAGATTATTTTTAACATCTTTTAGGACAACTCTTCTAACTTTTCCAGAAGCAGGGTTACGGGTTAATTTAAAATCTTTCACATCATAATATGATTCTTCAACAATTTCAGGTGAAATATGGGATTTAATTTCACCTAATTTTTCAATTGCAGTATCAAGAGAAATGTTTCCAAGGAACTGTTTATATAGTAATATTGTGGTTGCGGATTCTAAATAATCTTTTGATTTGCCTCGGATAAAACTTTTAAGTGAATCAAAATCCAAATCACTAATTTCTAAAGGAGTATATTCAAATAAATCATTAGAGTAATAATCGGCTGTTAAAACTGGAGAATACGGACCATGCCTGTAAAGATTATAGGAATAAGAATTGTTCCATCCGAAATATTTGGCTAAAAAAACAAATTTCTGAACCCTAATTTTAAAGTTCAAATTGGATTTGACTTTGCTTTTGAAATCTTCTGGATCTTCAAATTCTAATTCGCATTTCATGGAATTTAAAAAATAAACAAGGTAATTTTTATCATTCATTTAATATCCTCCAAAAGTAATAGTGATGAATTAATAACTATTATAATTCCCATTATATTTAAAGCTATCTCAAATCGTTAATTAAACAAAATCAATATTGATTTGGCAGTATAATTATCTAATTCGGTTATTTATTTTTTATTTGCATGTTCTCAGATACATTTATTTCCATAACTGAAATTCGTGGAGATAATTTCATTTCTTCTCAATGAGATTCCAGTGATGTTTTTGCATTTTTTCGATTAACACCTCGGTTAAATACGTATATGATAATTTATATTAATGGATATATAAACGATTGGAGAGACCATTTGCAAAGTATTCGTGCGACAAGCTAGGGTCTATTTCCCATTTAAATCAATGAAATTTTATTTCAATCCCAGTTATGACGGGATTTTCCCATTGAAACTCATAATCGAGTGATTGATTATGAGGTTGCATGATATTATGCATAAATAAATATAAAGCATTCATTATGTTTATGTGCTAGGGAAAGAATGAAAAAGGTTAACATAAGTGAACAATTGTAAGCTTCGTAATGCAAGCCAATAGGTAGGATGCAACGTTAAATCTAATTTAACTAACTATTGTATGCAAATTCATAGGAATAATCAATGAATACGTGATTATTTAGTCATAACCTTACAGTAATTTGCCGGAGTAAATATTGAACCTTAATTCATTCGCTTCTGAAGTAGATCAACTTGGTAAGCCTCACAAGGTCTCACAACAGTTTGTGAGTAAGTGGATTGTGAATGAAACCTAATTCCTTAGGAGGTAGAGGGCATCAGAGAAAGCAAAAGCCATTAACAGTCGAAAGACAATAGGAAATTATGGGAATAATAACTATAATGGATACCACGCCTTCGTGTGTGGCATGGATAACATGGCCGACTTCTGATTGGTGGAAAACGTGAATATAAACGGAAAAGAAGTAATTTATTCAAAGGATTAGTGATAAGATGAGATACGCTCAAAATGATAATGTTTATGGGTCCACAGCACAATACGCTACGGATTGGTCCAGTATTCATTGGTACAAGGTCGAGAAGTATGTAGATAAGTTACAGAAACGGATATATCATGCCGAAAGATATTTCGGATTAAGTTCTGCTCGAGCCGTATGTTCGGCTAACGGACACGTACGGTTCCAAAGAGGGTGCGGATGAGCAATCATCCAATCCTATCTAACTCTGTAACATATCTAAGAATTTGATTCTTTTTCAGAAATGCATCAACTGATATATGCCATCAGCTAATAATTTCAATGCATTCGCACATATGTAAAATTTTTTAATCACTGGCTGATAAAATAAGTTGCCCTTCCCTATATATTATATATTTATATATGCCCACTAAAACCTGAATTCCTTAAAGAATTTCAGAAGCGTTACGGGATTGGTGGTCTCAAGATTGTAAAAGGCATGGTACTTTTTATGGCACCAGTGACATAATGTTATGCCGTTGTCCGGCTCAAGACGTAGGGGTATAAAATTCTTAAAGGAGAACACATGATGGGCCTCCAGGTGCTGGTCGGCTCCGCACAAAACACACTTTTCATTATCTCTTTCTTTAATGTGTTTAACCCAGTCATTATACTCCTTTGTATTTCTCACATCATCTATGTTTTTGCTTTTTGAAATGTCAATTCATTCGTCTTTTGGGGCCATGATGGTTCCTCAATTCTGATTTTTAACCTTGGCATTCACCAATCATAAGCTTAAATGAAATTCAAAAACTGATATATACCTGAAAAAATATAAACATTAAATACGTAAAATGCCTTAAGGGTATTTTACAAAAAAAATTTTTTGTGATTAAGAGAAAAAAGAGTCATGTCGGATAGAAATATTTTTTAATTTTTGACCTCAACAAAAAAATACTCACCCGCACATGAAAAATATTTTTTTCTCTTAAACATTCATTCAATCACAAAGATGTTATTGTGGAAAAAAATTATTTTTTTTCATAATAACAAAAATCCTGATTTTTGGATATGATATATAATATTTATGTATCAGATTGGAATTTTTATAATGAAGACTTTTTCTGTGGTTAAAATGTAAAAAACGAATTTTTGACATGTTATATTAGTTTTTAATTAATTTTTAGTTTTGGTTTTGATTTTTGGTTTTTGTTCGTGTTTATATTTTGATTTTGAGTTTCGTAACCATTTGGTTACTTTGAAAATTAAATTTTTAAGAAATAGTCCTATTTAAAATAAACAATTAAATGTCTGCAAATTGATAATTTGCATGTTTTTATTAGTTGGATTTTAAAAAGTATCTGTATTGTTGAGTTTTGTAAATTCACTTGAAAAGATCTAAAAAAATGAGCAGGTTTTTGATTTTTTTAAAAAATGGAAATTGCAGTGTATTTTTTCTTTATCCGGTGAAATTTATTTATTTTTTTGAAATTATTTATTTTACAAAGTTATGTTATTTTTTTGATTTATTTGAATAGGTATAAAAGTTTTTAGGCTCGAATTCAGTGTTTTAATTTATCCATTGAAATTGAATTTTAGAAAACTTTATATTAATAATTGTATAAATTATATGTTAATAAAGGAATTTTAAATTTTTTTCAAATAATATTAACTCAAGTTAATTTTAATCAATAAATTAATAAATTTTCTTTATTAAGTATTATAAACATGAAAAGAAGCTCAAACACGGCTCTAGAATATGATACATAAATATTATGTATCAGAATTTGAAGGGGTATTTGAACATTCTTTTTGGAAAAGAAAAGAGAATACGCAAAATTTTTTTAAAAACTTTGCGTTTAGACATATAAGAAAATGGTGTTTAAAAATGAAAATAAACATTAAAATTTTAACATTAATAATGTTTGTCATGATGATTTGTTGCGTTAGCGCAGCTAGTGCAACCGATGTAGACAACATTACCGTACCTGATGATACAGATGTCATTGAAATAGATGAAGCTGTAGATTCAGTAGATGTGGTAGAAATAGATGAGATTGATGATTCAGTCGACGATGAAAGTAATAGTGCAACTGATGTTTTAAATGATGATTCTAAAGTACCTACAACTCAAACAAGAGATTTAGTAACTCCTTTGACTTTAGGAAGATATTTTAATTTGAATACTGGTTATACTACAACAACAAATGATTTAACTTTTAGTGGTAGTTTTTCTGCTAGAACATTTGGCAACTTCAAAATTTCCAATAGTATTAATATAGATGCATCTGGTGCAACTTTTACCAATATTGGTTTTGATATATTATCTTCAAATACTAATTTAACTGGAGGTACTTTCACTGCTACTACTGCAGCTAGCAATGATGCAACAATAAAAGTTGCTGCAAGTAATGTTAAAGTTGATGGTGCAAAAATTACTATTACTACACCAACTACTTCAGATTACTTTGCAATCAATGTTTTAAATGCTAATTATGCAAAATTATTAAATAATGTAATAAATTATAATGTTCAAACTGCAACAACTAATTATAATCATGTTATTAGAGTAGTTTCAAGTCAATATGTAACTGCATATAAAAATAATATTACTGCTTATTTACCTTTAAAAGCTGTCGATTTTTCACAAACATTCCCAAGTATCTACACTGATCAAGTAGCTGGTGTGGCAGTACAAAGTTCAAATGGATTTAATTTCACTGGAAATAAATTAGATGTGGTGGGTAATGCACGTTTAGGAGGTTATCCAACCTTAGATGCATTAATAATTGTTCAATCTGCCAATTCCTATATTGTTGATAATACAATTGATTTAAGAGATAATGTATCTGGATTAGAAGAAACTAATTATTTATATGCTATAGATGTATATCAATGTGATAATTTAACTATTGTCAATAATACTATTACTATTAATAGTAAAGGAGGAAATCTTACTGTAAATGGTACTGGTGCTGCATATGGAATTCAGTTAACTGGGCCTCATGTAGGTATTATTATTTCTAATAATACAATTATTACAGCAAACAATGGGCCTAATTTGGGAATTTATTCTCAAAATTATTATGGTGCAACTAATTTAACAATTATTGGTAATAAGATTAATGTAACAGGTAGGGCTGGTGATAATCCATGGGCTTTAGTGTCTGGTATGGAGTTACAAGATACTTATGCTAAAATATATGATAATTTAATCAATGTTAACAATACTGCAGGATATGTTACAGGTAATTATGCATTTGGTATTAGTTATGCTCAATCTACAGGGGATAGTCACTACTATGATGTACAAAACAATACTGTAAATGTAAATAATGGGGATTATACAATTTACTTACAAAGTCCTGCTACTGGTGTTATTCAAGGTAATAACTTGACTGCAATTGGAACTACAACTAAAACTGGAAATGTTACCATTTATGCTCCAAACATAACTCCGGGATCTAACCCTTGAAATATTCATTATAAATGAATATTTCATCTTTTGGTGATGAACATGTCATTTAAAAACATTATATTATTATTAATATTCGTATTAATATTATTCTCATCAATCAATTTTATTTGTGCAGTTGATTTAAATAATTCATCTATAAGTGAAATTACAAATGATAATCACTTGAATAATAATTTTGATGATATTATTGCAATTAATGAATGTGATGAGTTGGATAATGAAATATTAGAGGATGAAGGCACTGAAAATGTTTTGGATGAAGGATATGTAATTTATGTAGGTAGTCATAATAAAACTGAAACTGGTAATGGTACTGAGGATAATCCGTTTTCAACATTAAAATATGCATGTGATAATGTTTCAGGTCAGGATATCGTAACTCTCAAAATATTTAATGGAACTTATTATTTGGGCTCTCATTTGCAGTTTAATACTAGTAATTTAAATATAAAAGGGATTAATGGAAATGTTATAGTTACTTATTTATATGATTCTGATGAAATGGAGAATCATGGTGAAGCATTTGGATTAACTTCAGCTTTATCAAATTTTACAATATCTAATATTATTTTTGATGGTCGTAATCGAAGTTCTTATGATGCTTTTTGGGGGCCTGAAGTTTATTATGAGATGATGGGTGAAGAAGGCTCATATCAATCTTTTTTCCTTCCATTTTATGGGTATGCAAATATAGGAACTTTTAATAATTGTTCTTTTTTATTTGGTAATTATAATACTAGGCTCACTGGTGCTTCTGAATATAAATCTAAGTTTATTAATTGTTATTTTGATGTAACAAATGATTGGCATTTTTTATTTTATGGTGGGCAATTTAGGGATGAAGATGGTGCAATGCTTGCAGGATTTAATGATGTCACTGGCGATGGGCCTCAATTCAAATATTGTAGTTTTAATTTACCAAATATTGATAAATTAGTAGCAAGTATACATTTACCTTATACAATTTCAATAACAAATGCTTGGTTTGGTCAAAATGAACTTCCTGCGTATGTTGGTCCATTTTCAGGTGATGCTATTGTTAAACCAGGAGGTTCATATGATTGGGATTGGACAATTCCAGTAAATAAATATGCAATTTTTTCTGTTTCTGAAAATTATTTAGGTAATAATCAGTTTGAAATTGTTGGTAAATTAACTTGGAATGGTACTGATAGTCAAGAAGGTATGGAAAATTTCCAACCAATGACTGTAAAATTATCATCTGATACAGGTGAAATTGCAACTACAGCTATTTTAATAAATGGTACTTTTAAAGCTAATTACACAAGTCAGGCTACAATTAATAAAATAACTGCTACTTTAGATAGTCAACCATTAGAGTTAGAGTTTTATAGTGTCAATATTAGCGCAGATGCACCAAGTATTTATTATGGTCAAGATCAAAATTTAACTCTAAACTTCACACAACCAATCGATGCAACAATTGTACTTACTATATCAAATGAAAATTACAATGAATCATATGAAATTTATGTGAATAATAAAGATTCAATTGTTTACACAATATATGATACACTAAAAGAGGGTATTTATACTGTTGATATTCATCTAAATGATAACAAATATTATGGTGAAAATTCAACCACTTTAACAATATCTAAAATTAGTAATTATTTATTTGATGTAATCATACCTAGTGAAGCTAAAATTGGTGAAAATGCAACAATCACTTTAACATTACCTGAAGATGTTGATGGAAATGTAACAATTAAATTTGGTAATAATATCAAAATTTTAGATGCAAACCAAACAATGACTATCGATTTCAATAATTTAAATGCAACTACTTATGATATAAATGTATCTTATAGTGGTAGTGACAAATATGCAGCTAAAGAAAAAATGGATAGTATAACAATTGATAAAGCAGATTCTAATGTTAATATTGATGATATTGCTTTTACTTATGGTGATGTTATAACTATACCTTTCACTGTTACAAATGCTAGTGGTGTTAATGTCCGTGTTTTAAACAAAGATGGGGAGGAAATAACAACCGCAACAAGTGATGGTAATGAATTTACTTTAGAAACTTTGCCTGCTGGAGAATATACATTAGAAGTTACTACTATTGTAGATGAAAAAAATTATTATGATTTCACTGCAGATAATATTGTATTAACTATTAATAAAGCAGATTCTAGTTTAACCTTAAATGATAGTTATGAGTTTATTTATGGTCAAGATGCAATAATTAATGTTGTAACTGAAAATTCCACTGGTGATGTTATCGTTTCATTTAATCAATTAGCAGTAAGTGTTTCTGGTAATGAAATTACTCTCCCTGCTTTAAATGGAGGTAAATACACCTTAACAGTAACTACAAATGTGGATGAAAACCATAATAATGTTACTAAATCTGCTACAATCATAATTAATAAAACAATTCCTTTAGTGGATGTTGTTGTTGAACCCGTAGAAAATATCACAACAAAAGACAATGTAACATTAACAATTAGTTTGCCGTCTGATGCTATTGGTGAAGTTACAGTTAAAATTAATGGTAAAAAAGTAGATTCTATTTCTGCAAATGAAACAATAACTATTAATTTAAACAATCAACCAGCAGGAGATAATATTGTAGACATTGTTTATTCTGGAGATCAAAACTATGAATCTAACATAACTACTAAAGAATTCACAGTTTATAAATCAGAAACTTCAATTACTGCAAACCCAATAGTATTCGAAGAAGGAAACACATCAACAATCGAAATTGATATTTTTAATATTGGTTCTGGATTTATTTTAGTAGATGTTGAAGGTAAAAAATTCTATGGTGATATTAATAGTGGTAAAGCTACTGTTTTAATTGATGGTTTAGTTGCAGGTAATTACACAGCAAATATTATCTTTGCAGGTGACGAAAAATTCAATAAAGCTACTGGCACAGTTGCAGTAAATGTCACACCAACAGTTGACATAATCGGCCAACTCAATGAAAGTATTAAAGAGTTAAACAACACTATTGAGGCTCAAAAAGAACAAATTAATATTCTTAATGATACTGTATCTGCTCAAAACAGTACTATTGAGTCTCAAGCTGAGAAAATTAATAATCTTACTGAAACTGTTGTTGCTCAGAATAATGCTATCGAGTCTCAGAAAGCTGAGATTGAATCTCTTAATAATACTGTGATTAGTCAGAACAGTACTATTGAGTCTCAAGCTGAGAAGATTAGTAATCTTACTGAAACTGTGGCTATTCAGAATAATACTATTGAGTCTCAGAAAGCTGAAATTGATTCTCTTAATAGTACTGTGATTAGTCAGAACAGTACTATTGAGTCTCAAACTAAAGAGATTAATGATCTTAATGCCACTGTTAATAATCAGACCAGTACTATTGAATCTCAGAAAGAACAAATTGGTAATTTAAATAAGCAAATTGATAAAAAAGATGTAGTTATCGTTGTTGATCAGACTTTCACCCGTTCTGCAGTTGACTACACTGCAGGTGAAAGAGGTGGAATGTTTTATGCAATCTTAAAAGACAGTGATGGTAATGTTTTAGCTAATAAAACTGTTCAAATTGCTGTAAATGGTCCAATTTATAATGTGACTACTGATGATCAGGGAAGAGCAGGATTAAGAGTAAATCTTGCAAATGCTAACACATATACTTACGCATTATCATTCCAAGGTGATGATGAGTATAATGCTGCACCAATTGCATCATCAAAATTAACAGTCACCAAAAAGAAAACCACTATTGCAGCTTCCAATAAAGTTTTCAAAGCTAAAACCAAATCCAAAAAGATTAGCATAACACTTAAGACTGTTAAAAACCAGTATGATAAAAAAACATACTTAAAATCTGGTAAAAAAGTAACCTTAAAAGTAAATGGTAAAACCTACACTGCAAAAATCAACAAAAAAGGTGTAGCTAAATTTACCATAAAAATAACCAAAAAAGGTAAATACACTGCTAAGATTAAATTTGCAGGTGACGCAACCTACAAAGCATCTAGCAAAACAATAAAAATAAGAATAAAATAAACACATAATGAAGAGTAAAATATACTCTTCAATTTTTTTCTTTTTTTTTATTCACATTCATTCCTTTATATTTTCACTTTAATGTGACTACTTTTTTTATTAGATTTTTTTAATTCATAAAAAGGAGGTTAATTTATTTATGAATAATAAATTTGTTATTTTGGTACTAATTGCACTATTTTTAAGTATAAGTGTTGTATCTGCAAATGAATTGGATAATGCTACAATAACTTCAATAAATGATGATGGTTCTCTTGAAGTTATGGAGGATACTTGGTATCAAAATAATATTGATGAGTTAAAAGCTCCTCAAGAATCTTCACAAGAAATATTAGTTACTGAAGATAATGGGGATGTAATTATCGTTAATGATTGGGATGAATTACAATATTATTGTGCACAAACTGATAAAGATTACACCTTAAAATTAAAAGAAAATACTAATTTTTATCCTGATGATCCAAATGATGCTAATTATCAAATCAAAGTCAAAAATAATGTAAAAATTTATGGTAGTGATGGTGCTTATATAGGAGATAATTCTTCTAATCCTCGTGATATTCATTTTGTTGGTATGATTGTTGAAGATAATTCTGAAGTAGGATTAACTTTGGAAAATATCACATTTAAATATATTAAATGTATATATTCACTTAAATCTATGGATGGTATATTTATTCAGATGGGTGGTAGAAAAACAAACGTTATTAAAAATTGTAATTTTTCAGATATTAAAGTATCCTCTGGTCATGCTACTATTGTTTATCTTAAAAGAGGTTCGACTATATTAGATAATTGTAATTTTATTAATTGTACTAGTAATTATGGTGTTGTTAGTGTTTATGATCCGAATAGTGTAAAAACAGTGAGTATGGTTGTTCGTAATTGTTATTTTGAGAATAATTATGCTGAAACTGAACCGGGTTGTATTAATAATTGTGGTAAATTAACAGTTTATAATAGTACTTTTATTAAGAATAGGTCTTTTTGGTGGGCAGGTGCAATTCATACTCATAATAATGGTAATACAACTATTCATGATTCTAAATTCATAGATAATCTTGCGGGATGGAATGGTGGAGCTTTATATACTTATAGTTATTTGCAAATTTATAATTCTGTTTTTATTGGCAATAATTGTACTACTAATAATGGTGGTGGTGCTATAGGTGCATGCCAATATCAATCTAATCCACATATTTATATCGAAAAATGTTTATTTGAAAATAATACTAATAATTGTTGGGCATTAGATGAATTATCTACTTCTGGTACTGGTCGTGGAGGCGCAATTTCTTTAATGGATATAGGTTCTATTGAAGTGAGGGATACTACATTTATTGCTAATGCTGCTTCAATTGGAACTGCAATTTGTGCTATTGCTGTTGATGGTTATGGTTCTCCAGATATTATTATTGTTAATAATTCTTTTATTGATCATACTCGAATGGGGGATGTTTTAAATGTAAGAGTTGATGGTACTCTTTTAAATATTTCAAATAATCAATATTATGGGAATTCAATTGAATTGTCTAGTTTAACTCTTACAAAACGTAGTGTTGGAAAAGATAGTGCTATGTTTGAAGTTAATGTTAAATTAACTAATCCTAATTATTATGATTCTGATATTTTGGATAAAACTTCTTATGATGTTTATGTAAATAATGTGTATGTTAAAACTGTAAACAGTAAAATTTTTTCAGTTGATTTTGATGATTTGGATATTTGTAGTGTTTATGTTATTCCAACTATTTCAAATAAGAAGTCTAATGAGTTGACAGTTACAAGTACTCGTGAATATATTTTTGTTTCTAAAAATAAAGGTAATGATAATAATAATGGTATTACAAGAGATAAACCGGTTAGTACTATTTCAAAAGCTTTGGAATTAGCGAAGAATTGTCAAAATATTATTCTTTTAGATGGGGATTATTCTGAAGTAAATATTCAAGTCGATTATGATGTTACTATTAAAGGTGAAAATGGTGCAACTTTAAGCAATGCCACTTCATTCATTATTAATGGCAATAGTTTTACTTTAAAGAATTTGAATATTAATAATCTGAATACTGATACTTTCATTAAACAGAATAATGGGGATTTAGTTATTTCTAATTGTGTATTTGAAAATAATAGTGTTTCTAATATTTTTGATGCTAAAAATACGAATATTTCTAAATCCATTTTTACCAATAATGATGGTGTTATTGTTTATAATGGTGGGGTTGTTAATATTGTTAATTCTATTTTGTTAAATAATTCACAGGTTATCGCTGGAAATACTTCTAATATAAATCTTGATTATAATTGGTGGGGTAACTCTATTCCGGATTTAAATTTAAATCATGTTTTAACATTAAATATTACTTGTGATAAGGATAGTTTGGAGAATAATCAAAAGTCCAATGTCAGATTTGGATTTTACCTAAATGATTCCAAATATGTGGGATTGCCTGAAATTAACTTAATTCTGGATGCAGTTAATGGTGTTTCTAGTGAAAACGTTACAAGTATCAATTCTAATGTTGTTTATACTTTAACTGCTTTTGAAGATGGTATTTTAACTGTTAGGTATAATGATTTTTCTTTAAATAAAGAGTTTGTGTTTTTAAAATCAAATCCTAATATTGGAGTTGTTGCGAAGGATGTTATGTTTTTTGAAGATGTAACTGTTCAGGTTAATCTTCCAAAAGATGCTTCAGGTAATTTAACTGTAACTGTAGGTGATAAAACACAAAATATTGTAATTGACAACACCGATCTTGCTTTAACATTTAAAGATTTAACACCTGATTCATATACTGTTAGTGTTGACTATTCTGGTGATAGAAAATATTCTCCTCAAATAATCTATGCCACAGTAAACGTTAATAAATACGAATCAGTTACCAATTTAAACATTGGTAATATTGAAGTTGGCGAGGATTTAACATTAACTGTTGCAACTAATGCTGGAACAACAGGTAATGTCACATTGTCAATAAATGATGAAGAGATTGTTTTGAATTTGAATAATTCCATAGCTACTCATGTAATTAAAAATATTAAACGTGGAGATTATGTAATTAAGGCTGTTTACAATGGTGATGGTAACTATAAGGAAAGTATGGCTTCAAAATTCATTGAAGTAGATAATTTAAATGCAACAATGAATATTAAAGTTGATGATATTACTTATGGTGAATTTGCTGTAGTTATGGTTAATTTAAATAATGATGCATCAGGTCGGGTAATTGTAACCGTTGATGGAATTGTTAATTCATCAGATGTTGTTGATGGTAGTTGTGAAGTTAAAATTTATGGTGTTGATGCAGGTGAAAATAAAAACCTCAGTATTTTTTACACTGGCGATAACACTTATTTTAATCTAACAAAGAATGCTACTTTCACGGTCAATAAGGCTGATTTAGTGTTTAATATTTCCTCCATTGATATTAAGATTGGTCAAAATGGTGAAATTAATATTCAGGTTCCTCAAAAAACCGTAGGTACTTTTACCATTGGGGATGATGTAGTTAATATTCCATTATCTGGTGTTGTTTCATATGTTATTTCAGATTTGGAAATAGGAAACTATACATACACTGCAACCTATAATGGTAATAATTATCATACAATATCAAAATCCACTTCTTTTGAAGTCAGTGATTATCCTAAAGCAATTTGGCCAAATTCAGGTGCAAATACACAAAACACTCAAAAATCAGACTATGATACAAATGTAAATGGAAATGTATTATTCACTATTCCGGTTAATGAGACTATTGTGGACGATATTGTTATTGATAGTTTAGGTAATATCTACTTTAATACTCAATCTGGTATTTATGGATTTAATAAAACTAATCAATTATGGTATTTCACATCAACTGCTGCAGAGGGCAATCTTTCAGGAATTACAATCAGTCGTGATGTTATAATTACTCCAAAATCAGGTGACACATTATACTTTATCAATCAGACTTCTGGTGAGAGGTGGGGTGAATCTAATATTTATCAGGGTTCAAGTTTCTTTGCACCTGTAGTTACTTCTGATGCGACTTTATACATTGTAAGCGAATATCAATACACTTCTGAAGATTACAAACTTACTATTATTCCATATAAGTTATGGGCGAATGGTGGTGATCCGACATTAGTAACTATTGGTAATACCAAGCCTTTATGTTCTCCAACTTTAAATGAGAATATTATTGTTATTATTTCTGATAATAGGCTCAGACTTATCGATGCAAAAACTTTAGATACTATTTCTATTAAGTCTGGTAATTTCCAATCAACAAGACCGGTTATAGGTGAAGGTAATATTGTTTATTCAATTTTATCAAATACTATTGTTGCATATAATAGTGCAGGGGCTCAAGTATGGAAAACAAGAGTAACTGGAGGAGTTGGAACTACACTTGCATTGGATAATGAGCAGGGATTGTATCATGTAAATGAAAAAGGAGTATTATATAAGTATGATCTTATTGATGGTTCTGAATCTAAATTTTCTGATTTAAAAGTCACTAGTGGAATATTAATTGGAAATGATGGTAATTTATACTTCGGATCCAATAATATGTTCTATGCTTTAGACAGTGAAGGAAACGTCCTTTGGAAATCTGATTTGGGCTCTAAAATTATGGGTAATCCTGTCATGGATTCTTCAGGTCTGATTTATGTTCCAACCGAAAACAGCATCACTGCATTAACATATGCACCTTTAAGAAATGCAATCAACGTTACTGTAGTGGACATTTTTGTTGGCCAAACTGCTGAAGTTAAAATCACTGCAGACACTCAAATCGTTAACAAGTTCACATACGCAATCAATGGTGAAACATTCACAAGTGATGCCGGAACAATCACTAAAACATTGTCTGGTTTAGCTTCAGGCAATTATACTGTTGAGGTGTCTTATGCGGGGGATGCTAGATTTGCAAGTCAAAATGATGTGTTTACTTTTGAGGTTAAAAAGCTCACTCCAGAGTTAACAGTTTCAGCTGAAAACATCAATGTCGGTGAGACTTTAGTAATCAAAATAGATACTGATGCAACCGGAGTAATATACTCAGTTATCAATGGAGGTAACTACACTGCGAAAGATAACATTATCTCAATACCAAATCTTAAAGCGGACAACTATACTACTTCAGTCGTCTTTGTTGGAGATAATAAATACAAAGGTGTAGCCAAAGAGCTTAACTTCACTGTATTTAAAGTGAGTGTATCTTTAGATGATGCTTTAAGCGTTTCTGATGATAACGCTACATTTACAGTTAAGTTGGCCGGTGATGCAACAGGTAGTTTAACAGTCAGTGTCGATAATGTCAAATACAGTGAAAACGTTAAAGACGGTTCAGCGGAAGTTGTAATTCCAAAACTAAGTGAAGGATTACACGACATTCAAATCACTTATTCAGGTGATGAGAAATATCTCTCCACATCTAAAAGCATGGTTCTTGTTGGTGAGAAAGTAATTCCTGAGGATAACACAACTAATCCTATTGAAAACACTACCAACTCCACACCGGGAAATGAAACTGGTGGAGATAACAATTCAACAGCTGGAAATAATACTGGAAATACTACTGTTCCATCTGTTAATGTTTCTGATGATGCTTTCAGCATTCCTGAAAATGGCAGTTATTATAGTATTTCTCTTCCGAGTGATGCTACTGGTACTTTGACTGTTACTGTTGATGGTGTTTCTTACTCTCAAGAATTAGTGAACGGTAAGGCTTCTGTAACTATTCCTGAGTTGGGTGAAGGTTCTCATAACATTACTGTTGTTTATTCTGGTGACAGTAAGTACGCATCAACATCTAAGTCTAGTGTTGTTGTAACTCCTGGAAATTCAACAGGTAATAACACTGGAAATGTAACTGAAGGCAATAATTCTGGAAATACCACTCCATATATTAATGTTCCTGATGAAGCATTTACTGTTCCTGATTTGGGCAATGAATACAGTATTTCACTTCCGAGTGATGCTACTGGTACTTTGACTGTTACTGTTGATGGTGTTTCTTACTCTCAAGAATTAGTGAACGGTAAGGCTTCTGTAACTATTCCTGAGTTGGGTGAAGGTTCTCATAACATTACTGTTACTTATTCAGGTGACAGTAAGTATGCATCTTCATCCAAGTCAAGCGTTGTTGTAAAAGAACATGTTCCAGTATTAAAACTTTCAGCTTCCAACTTAAGCATGCTCTACACTTCAGGAAAGTACTTCAAGGTCAGATTGACCAGTGATGGCAAACCATTAACTAATCAGAAGGTTAAGATTACCATTAACGGCAAGACTTACACTAAAACCACTGATAAGAACGGTTATGCTTCAATGAAAATCAGTTTGGCTCCAAAGGCTTATGCAGTTAAGGCAGTTTATGGTGATGTCAAAATCTCCAAGAAAGTCACTGTTAAAAGCATTATCCAAGCCAAAAACATAAACGCCAAAAAGTCTTCAAAGTCAATCAAAATCAAAGTCACCTTGAAAAAGGTAAACAATAAGTACCTCAAAAACAAAAAAGTCACTTTTAAGTTCAACAAGAAAACTTTCAAGGCTAAAACCAACAAAAAGGGTGTTGTGACATTTACAATTAAAAATAATGTCTACAATAAGCTCAAAGCAAACAAAAAATACACATATCAAGTAATTTACAGTAAAGATAAGGTGAAAAAGACTATAAAATTTAAAAAATAAAGGGGAATTTTAAATTCCTCTAACTTTTTCTTTTTTCAGATATAGATTAACTAATTAGGATATTCTATTTTTATTTGATTAATCAATTTAATTATATTTTTCATTAATTAAATCATAGTTTTTCTCAGTTGCTGGCTGAATTATTGCTCAATTATTTGTTTATTTGAGTGGTTGTAATTGTGGCCGAAATGCATTGAATTTTAATATTATATCAATTTTTACTTTATTTCATTATATCAGTTATATTATTCGTTATTTTAATGTTTAAAGCAAAAATTGTCCGAGTATGTAAAATTGCTTTCATTTAGAAGTGAAATTATTTAAATAATGAACGTTAAAGTAGAAGTAAGGCATAATACTTTCAAATGCTCTTGGAATATTTGTTTATAATTGTGGGTATAAAGTATTGTGTAACTCTCATTAAATTTTAAATAATATATTTGGGGATATGATAAATAACCGGGAATTTTTAAATGGATTATTTACCATACTTTGAAAATATGTGGGTTATTTTAACTATCATGCATGCGGGAACGCATTGGGCATGTCTGAAGAAAAAGACAAAAAATTAAAACTTAATGCAAACTAGGGTGTTAACCATGACCGAAGAAAATGATATAAAATTATTTCAAAACCAGGAAATACGAACAAAATGGGATGAAGAATTAGAGGAATACTATTTTTCAGTAATAGATGTCATTGCAGTTTTGACTGAAAGTAAAAAGCCAAGAGATTACTGGTATCGTTTGAAAAAACGTGAATTGGAAAATGGAATTGATCTGTCGACAAATTGTCGACAGTTGAAAATGCCTGCTCGTGATGGCAAATTGCGTGAAACTGATGTAGCAACTAGAAAACAGTTATTGCGTATAATCCAATCAGTGCCTTCACCAAATGCAGAACCTTTAAAACAATGGTTGGCTCAAGTGGGCAGTGAAAGGCTTGATGAGATAACTGACCCTGAAATTGCAATTGAAAGGGCAATAAATACTTATCGTGAAAAAGGATACAGTGAAGAATGGATTACCCAAAGAATAAGAAGTATTGAAATTAGAAAAGACTTGACCGCAGAATGGGATAGGTCAGGTGTTAAACCAGGAGAAGAATATGCAATATTGACTAATGAAATCAGTAAAGAATCATTTGGGATAACAACCGGACAGCATAAGGAAAGTTAAAGGATTGAAAAAGGAAAACTTACGTGATAATATGACTAATGCTGAATTGGTAATTAATATGTTAGGTGAGTTGGCCACTACTGAAATCAGTAAATCCGAAAATCCCGATGGTTTTGAGGAAAGTAAAATTATTGCTCACGATGGTGGAAGTATTGCAGGTAATGCTCGAAGAGAGTTAGAAAAGAGAACTGGAAAAAAGGTTGTGAGCAGTAAAAATTCTAAAAATCCTAAATTGCTTGATGAAAAGTAAGGCATTATTAAGTCCCATTGCAATGATACGTTTATAATCAGCCACAATCTGGAAGCAGAACAATACAACATCGAATATATATTTTTAAAAAAGTAAGAAGACACAAACGATAAATCCATAAAGCCAAACCCATCAAAGAGAAAATCACAGAAAAAACCAATCTCTTTATATCATTAACGGATTTAGAAGATACGATAAAGTAATGTATGATGGCATAGAATGTTTCATTACCGGAAAACGAAGCAGTGGCTATTCCAGTTGAAATCATTTGATGGGACAGTTATCAGCCAAGGTGTAAATAGTAACATGTTAAATTATTAGAATATAATATTGATTCAATGATTCTATTAAAGGCATTAATATGTTTGAGAGAAATTTGAAAAAGAAAGATTTTCTGTAAATCGAGGCAGGGATGCATTCATTGATAAAGTTTTAAGTATTCCTGATTAAGTAACTCAGATGGATATTGATGAAATATCTGAATTGTTGGAACATTTGTAGTTGATGTTTAAGCTTTTAAACATTAACTATTTTTTGTTTTTAATCAAGATTCTATTTTAAGATTTTATGCTGAATTTTTCGGATGTTAATATAACATAAAGACTATTATGTGCCTTGTTAATCATATTCTGAGAATAATGTTGGATTGAGATTTGTTACTGTTGAAGTTGCCCAGGTGCATACAAATTTTATAGATGTTCGGCATTGTTTAAATCATTGTTGTTTAAATTGATTTAATATTTGATGGTTTAATGCAATATTTCCTTTTTCTTAAAACAACTATGCCGGATTCATTTGAATGTGCATATTGAATAGTTTCCATCCAGTAACATAACTTATTTTTATAGGGGGATTAATTAGTAATAGTACAGTCATTTATTTTTGACTAGTAATTGTGGAGATAATCAAATGAGGTACTATATCAATGACAATGATTGGATAAATGATTTTCATTTCAAATCAGGTCACAGTAACGGCTCAATTAAATCATATCGAACTGTATTCAACAAATACACTCAATTTCACAATATGAGTTTATGTGAACTTCTAGGTGAGGCAATTTCAGAACAGGAAGATAAAATTCCCGAAAACAAGCTAAGCATATGATAGGATAATAACATTCAGAAACCATCTGGCAGAAAATCATATGGGAAATACCATTACAAATGCAATTTCAAAAATCAAGACATTCTACCTATACAACAGAGTATATCTGCCTTTCATACCGCCATTTAACAGAAAACAGGTTAAGAGAAATGATATCATATCCTTTGATGATCTGCTGACAAAGGAGGAATTGAAAGAGGCTTTAAGGTTTGCAGATGACAATCTCTCATTGTGGATTCTTGTCATGATTTCATCAGGTGCCACACGAGTTGAGGCAAAATCCATGACCAATGAAATGTTTTTTAAGGGAACTGAAACCTATCACAATAAAGGCAGCTTCAAGGATGCAATGAAATATCTAGCAAGGCGAAAAAATATCGTATGCACCTGTAAGTTAATAAGACAGAAAACAGACAAACCACACTATACATTTCTAAATCCTGAATGTGTGCAGAAAATCGCCAAGGTAAAGTTAAAGCAAAAGGACTTTGATTTGCGAAAGTCGCTACTTAAATATGAACTGAATCACGTTAACTACAAGTTCAAGCTTTTAAATGATTATCTGGGCTTTGGTGAGGTTGGAGGTTTTTCACGCCTAAGCCCGCATATGTTTCGTAAATTCAACGCAAGCTATTTGAGTCAGGGGTCAATTGAAAGCGATCTTCTGGGAATGGATTTGGTTGACATGCTTCACGGCCGTGGAAAAAACAAGACTCGCGAAAGATATTTCATGGATAATCCCGAATATCTAGCTTGAATATATCAGGGCAATGAGCAACATTTCACTTGATTACAGGTATGACTATAAGATTGTAAACGGTAAGGTGAAGGTGATTTCGATGCCTTTATAAAGCTTATTTTTTGGTAATTGGGGCATTCGTGCCTTAATTACTTATTTTTTCATGTTAAGGTCAATATTGCTTTTTAAAAAAGCCAAATTTTATATTGTATGTGGATTATAGTTATACTCATGGTTGTAAAAGTTTTTATCAGCAGCGTTCAAGGAGAATTTTCTGAGGAAAGGAAATTTCTTCATGAGAAAATTAATAATGATTCATATTTCAGCAGAAATATAAAGCTATTTGTTTTTGAAATAGATGGAGCTAAAACTGAAGCTGCTAATGAAGTATTCCTAAATGAAGTGGATGAGGCTGATGTCTACATTGGACTTATTGGTCAACATTATGGGGAGATTTATGATGAGGGTGTTTCAGCAACTGAATATGAATACAACACTTTCATAGCTGATAAGCATGATGCATATTTTTTCGTTAAAGACTGCAAAACAAGAGATGAAGGCAGCACAAAATTCTTAAAAAGAATTGAAAAGGTAACTAAATATGATACTTTCACAACCAAAGAAGAATTGCTGGATGCAGTTAAAAACAGCCTGCAGGATGCAATCGATAAAAGATTGACACGTGTTGCATATGATGATCAGATATTATACAACTCTTCAATCGATGATGTTGACAAAGAGGCTGTTAAACTATATATGGATGTGGTTGAAGATAACATTCGTGGGCTATTTGGAAGAAGAGATTTGGATAAAATCCTAGAATATATCGGTGCAGGTAAAATTGATAAGAATGATGTTTTCCATTTCAACAAAGCAGGCGCATTATGTTTTGCAAAGGACATATCCAAATTCGACCTGGAGCATGAAGTGAAAATGGTCCGCTTCAACGGTACCGAAAGACTTGAAATAATAGACAAACATTTCACTGAAAGCTCATTTTTCAAATTAATAAAAGAATTCGACAGTTTCTTTAAACAAAATACAAAAATGGGTGGAATCGTAACCGGAATGAAAAGAACACCAATTCCAGAGTATCCAATTAAAGCAGTAAGGGAAGCATTCATCAATGCAATAGCTCACAGGGATTACACATTAACAGGAAATTGCATAACATTTTACATATATGATGATAGAATCGAAATAATCAGCCCTGGAAAACTACCTTCTCCCATGACCATTGAAGATTTAGGTGCTGAAAAAAACCCAATACACAGAAACAAAAACATCTGTAAAATATTTCAAACAACAGAATATATGGAACACATTGGCACTGGAATCGCTCGTATGAGAAATGAAATGAAAAAAAGCAATCTTCCAGAACCTGAATTTGAGGATGGATTTTACTTTAGAGTAGTTTTAAGAGGACCAAACGGTAAATTAATACTTCCGCAAAATCCAACAGCAGAAGACTTTGAAGAATTTAACCTTAATGACAGGCAAATTGATGCATTGCTTAAAATGAAAAATGAAGATGTTCAATTTACATATGAATCTTATCTCAATCAGTATGGTATTTCTAAATCTAGTGCAAAACGTGATTTGCGAATGTTGGAAGAAAAGAAATTAGTCAGGAAGTTAATTATTGATAAAAAGTATTACTTTTTTATATGATAGTAAGGGTTCAACAAATGTTGTAGGGGTCCAAAATTTGGCATAAAAATGGACCCTATAAAATTAATGAAATAACATTCTATAATTATTTATCATTGATATTCAACCAATAAAATTATCGCACCTTTATTTAATTAAAACAATGTTCATTTGAAAAGTCTAAAAAATGGACCCTTCTAATCCATCATAAATTCATTTATTTATCAAATAACGTCCAATCATTAGTTTTTGAAAATCAGATATTTTTCTATTATGGACCCTCCAGTAAAATTCACATGATTTTATCTAACTTCTTAATATGGTTATTAATAAGTGTATGGTAGCATGTGATGGTGTCGAATGTCAGATATTTGACAAGTCAAAATGTAACTTGATTTCTAATAGCTACTTTTTGAAAATTCCCTTATTTGTATCATGATGTGATGAAAATCTTGAATCAAATGAGATATCTTAAGGTAAATTCATGAAGAATCATGATTCATGTTTCACAACAAATGTATTGCTAACTAAAGAATTAAAGATTATATCCACATTTAAGATTCATGAGATGTTATATTATATTATTAATATTTAATCATTGGAATTATAAACAATGAGGTATGTAATAATGGTTATACTGAATTTTTGCAATCATTAATTGTTCATTTTAAAAATATGATAATATTGATTCTTTATATATGTTATAGTATTTGGTTAGATATTTATACTATAAATAAGTTCCAAAACAATGTTCATTTATATGAATTATTCGTCTTTTTGGGGAATATGATTGTAAAAATAAATATTATTTCTTTAAAAGTTGAGGATATCGCAGGGTAAAATTTTTATATGATAGTGTACAAATATTTGAACAGTCATTTATAAAGTTGTATACAAATATCAGAACACAAAGGATATAAAAATTAAGGTTAAAAAATGTTTGATAGAAACGAATTAATATTAAATTATGTTAATGATGAACTGGAATCTGTTCCAGCCACTATAAATTCAAAATTGATCAATCACGGAATCAAACTAAATTCCAGATTGGAATTAAATGAAATTAAAAAACAGATTGATAATTTCATTGAGGATAAATATTCTAATAGATTTATTGTCATACCTGGCCTTCGAGGGGTTGGAAAAACAACAATATTATATCAAACATACGAATACTTATTCAGAGAGAAAAACATTCCATTAAATAACATATTATACATATCTTGTGATGAATTAAATGACATAACGGAATGCAGCATAAGAGAATTAGTCGAAATCTATTTAAAAAATAAATTCAACAAAAATATACGCACACTTAATGAAAAAGTATTTCTTTTGATTGATGAAGCTCAATACGATAAAAATTGGGCAGTATCCAATAAAATAATCTTTGACAAATCTGATAACATATTCATGATAATAACTGGTTCATCTGCAATACACTTACAATATAATGCTGATGCTGCAAGAAGACTTAAAAGAAGAGTATTGACTCCACTGAACTATAACAAACATCTAAACTTGAAACACAATCAATCATTTAATAATCTCTCTGACAGTCTATGTGAGTTAATTTTCACAGGCAATCCTGAAAAGGCTATAAAATACGAATTTGAAGCAAATAAAGCATTGACAAATATTGTTGAATACACTTCCAGTGAATGGGATTATTATTTGAAATATGGGGGCTTTCCAACAGTCGATGAAGATAAGCCATTAACAGATGTTCGTGAAGAAATAGTTACAATGACCAACAAGATTATTACAGAAGACATTATGCAAATTAAAACTATAACTTCTGATAATCAAGCAATTGCTAAAAGAATAATCAGGCAATTGGCTCTTCAAAAACCCGGAGAAGTGAGCCAGCATAAATTATCCAATTACTTAAAGACTGCAGTATCTAATGTCAATAATATATTGGATTTACTTGAAAAGATAGAATTGATATTTCATTGTGAACCATTTGGAGGATCTTCAAGAAGACTTAAAAAGCCATGGAAATATTATTTTGTTTCAAGCAGTATCCGACATGCATTATCAATGAAAATAGGAAATACGATGAAAAATTCCGAAGAATATGAAGGAATACTGATTGAGAATTTAGTAGCTTCAAATTTATTTAATTTATCAAATACTCAAATAGATTCGTTCAATATTTATTACGATCCGCATAAGGATAAGAATGTGGATTTTGTAATTCAGGATAGTTTTGAAAATCCAATTCCAATTGAAGTCGGAAGAGGCAAAAAGAAAAAAGGACAGATAAAAAATGCAATGAATCGTTATGATTCAGAATATGGTATTGTTGTTGCGAATACTAAATCATCTATTGAAAAAGATGGGGATATAATATTCATTCCACCTAAAACTTTTTCATTTTTATGAATTCATCGGTTAAAGTGCAATAAATATGAATCAGATAGGTACTTCCAATCTTTTGGAAGTGAGAGTTAATAAATCAAATATGTAGGTTATAATATGAGGTCATTTGCTGAGTTATGGGAACTAACCGCTGGGATTTGAGTAGTAAAAATCGATAAGCATCGGAACTTTTTTATAAGTTTTACACGAATTGTTCGTATTTTTTTTATGGTT
>CAZQWN010000015.1:29172-33051 GCA_964596915.1 uncultured Methanobrevibacter sp. | reverse complement strand
TCTTGTTTAAATTAGTAGCATTAGCCATAGCATCATTCAACTGATTAGTTAAATCATCAATTTTACTATTAGCCTCAGTTAAATTCTTGTTTAAATTAGTAGCATTAGCCATAGCATCATTCAACTGATTAGTTAAATCTGTGATGTCTTCTTTTGCTTTTTCAAGTTCTTCTTCTAGTTCTTTTATTTTTTTATCTTTGTCTATTTCTACGTTAAAGTTTATAGTTGTTTGTGATGCTTTATACTTTCCTGTTTCAGGGAATTGTACTGTTATTGTATACTCTCCAGCGGTTAATGTATCATTTTTAATTATTCCACTGGTAGTGTTTATAGTAATATCCCCAGTAATTTGTATATTTGCATCTTGTATTGGTGTGTTGGTTAATGCATCCTGAACTGTGATGTTTATTTGCAGATTTCCTTCAGTATTGTTGATAATATTGTATATTATATCGGTGCTTCTTTCATCATTTATGTTTAATGTGAATTCAGTTGAAGAAGGATATGCATATTCACTGATATAAGTTATGTTTATAGTATATGATGAATCCAGTGTACCATACATGCTTTCCAGTGCATCAACAAGTGATGCTGTTGATATTTTATATCCATTTCTCACATTGTAATAAACTGATAATAGCTTGTAGCTGTCATTGTCTTTGACTGTTACGTTTATTGTTCCGGTTAGTTCACTTCTATCTATGATTGCTAATGGTATTCTAGTATTTGTTCCTTCAGCATATTCATAGCTTGCCTCAGGTGTGCTTATTTCTGATTCACCAATTACATAGAATGTAATATTGTCTGACTTTTGGTCTAAAACGCTAAAGTATGCTGTGTGAGGTCCAGGTTTTAAATCGCTTAGGGTTACATCTTCATAGTTGGTTGTTCTGTTTTCACCATCAATGCAGAATGTTATGCCTCTTAGCCCAGTTTTAATGTCCTTATAATATTGAGAGTATTTAAGTGCGATGTCATAGCTTAATGTTACATCTTCAGTGGCATTGAATGTGTTTCTGCCATCTTTGATGAGTAATGTTAATCCTGTAATATGCATGTCTGTGGATATATAAGTGTTATTTTTAAATATTCCCGCCCAAAAACCACCAAGATCAATTGTTTCTTTTGTACCACCATGGTTATTGGTAAATATGTTTCCAGTAGCATTCAAATATCCTGTAAAGTATATTGCCCCACCACTAACATATGTTCCCTTTGCAATATTGTTTGTGAAGTTTGAATAACTTATATGCTGATATTTGTCCTGCTCACTGATATCATCGGCGACTGTATTAGCGTATAATGCTCCTCCACGATCATCTGCTTTGTTGTTTTCAAATACGCATTCGGTAATGTTCATACTTCCATATTTATTACATACTGCTCCTCCTAAATCTTCTGCCTTATTGCCTTTAAATGTGGATTTGGTGATTGTAAATCTTTTATTGTAACTTATGATTGCTCCACCATCATATATTGCAGTATTGTTTTCAAATACTGAATTGTTGACTGTTAATTGTCCATTGGTGTTGTATATTCCACCTCCACGCTTTGCTGCATCATTATTTGCGAAAATTGTACTGTCAAGCATTACTGTTCCTTCTTTGGTGATGTATAATGCCGCTCCGTTTTCACCTGCTTTGTTGTGTGTTAGGTTGGAGTTGGTTATTGTCAGGTTACCAGAATCAACATAGATTGCTCCACCCTTATTTGAATTACCGTTTATTAAGTTTAAATTTTTTATAATCACGACTGCACCTGATGTTATATTAAATATTCTGGCTTGACCATTTCCACTAATTGTTTTACCGTTACCGTCAATAGTTAATGATTTATTAATGATAATTCCATCTTTAAGTTCAGAATCAGAACTTCCATCATAAGTATAATCATTATCCAATACTATTTCCAAATCAGTTGCTTCATTTATTGTTTTATTCAATGCCTTGAATGAGGTTTCACTATAATCTTCCTTGAGGATAGTCTCATCATTGCTACTAACTGCTTTTACATCCTCCTGTGCTAAAACAGCGCTTGTATCATCATTTACATTACTGCTTACTACCGTGTCGTTATTTGCTGCGCTAACTGCACCTATCATTAATAGAGATAGTAAGAACAATGTAATAATAAATATCTTATTTATTTTCATTTCCATCACATTTAATCATTTTTCACTAAATCTTACATTAATATACAATTTTAATTAATAAAAAAAGAAAAAGTTAGTGAGAAGTTAGTCTCACTACTTAATTGTTATTTTTACGGATTTTGTGGTTGTTTCATATGTAATGTCTTCTTTTGTTGTGATTTTAGCTGTGTATTTACCTTTTTTGGTTAGTTTAAGGTTGAATGTTGCTTGACCTTTTGAATTGATTTTAGCGTTGTAAACTTTGCCGTTTATGGAAAGTGTTACTTTTAAACCAGATCTTAAGTGTGCTTTACCGTCTAGTGAAGAACCGACAATAGTTGATAATGTTACTGTGTATTTTTTGGTTTTTGCACTAGCTTTGTAGGTTTTTGCACTGGCTTTGATTGTTAATGGTTTTTTAGCTAAGTCAATACATGCAACAGCGAAAGTACTTGTGTAGTTTTCGTTTCCACCGAAGGATAAAGCGAGAGTATATCTTCCTGCTCTAATCATGTCTAAGTGGTATGGGTTGAAACTACCATTTTCCAGGGTTGTTCTGTTATAAATTTTGTTGTTTACAGCAAATTGGATAGGAACGTTTGCAATTGAATTACCGTTAATGTCAAGTAATTCGGTTGAATAAAGCATTCCTTGCTCACCTGCTTTAGTATCAACAGCATAACCGTTAATGGTAATTGAATTACCAGGTATGTTGAATCTGGCTTCAACAGGTTCAGGAACGACAGGTTCACTGTCTTTGAATATCATGCTTGTTTCAGTTCCAAGAATTGCACCTTCACCTTCATATCCAATTGAGATTTGTTCATTTTTCGCACCTTTGATGGTGAATACTCCATTAGCATCTGTTACAGTGGTGTTTGTTACATTTCCTACAGAGTAAACGATAGAGGCATTAGGAATAACATCTCCTAAGGAGTTTACTAATGTAGCAGTAATGGTAAAGTCACCATAAGCAACAATGTCAACGAATTTGCTTTCTAAGACTTCAACGTTCATTGTAGTGGACTCAACTGCCGGTGCATGTTTATCGTCACCGTAGTATACAACTACAATGCTGTGTTCACCAGCTTCAGCAGTGATAGGAACACTAGCAGTGCCATTTTCATCTAAAGGAACAACAGTTTCAATACTGTCAACGATGACGGAAACATTACCGGAAGCACCAGGAATGCTGATTTCTACAGTAACGTTGTCTCCAACTTTAACATCCCTTGGGACATCAACTGAAATGTTTACATTTTGTTTTTCAGTGATTGTAAATTCATTTAATGTTAAATTGCTATTGAATACAGAATCTCCCATATATGTAGCAACTACAGTGTAATTTCCAGCTTTTAAAATATCTTCAAGAACTGCAACACCATTTATTGCATCAACGTATAAGGTGTACTCCTCTGCACCCATTACCTGGAATTTGACAATACCTGTTGCATTTTCATTCACATTAACATTAAATACAACATTATTTTCATCAATCTCAACATCCAATGAAATTGGAGTATTTTGTTTTGCGACATCCACTACTGTGAAAGTTAATTTTGTTGCATTTGAATTGTAGTTGTCATCACCAAGATAAGTTACATCAACAAAGTAACTGTTTGCCATTAAAGTAGTTGTTAGTGTTGCCACACCATTATCTAATTCAATATTAGCTACAGTACCGCTGACTGTTAGTTTTACAAATCCTGTAGCGTTTTCATCAACATTAACAGTCAATGTAACCCTGT
>CAZQWN010000015.1:0-29072 GCA_964596915.1 uncultured Methanobrevibacter sp. | reverse complement strand
ACATCAACATAGTAGCTGTTTGGCAGTAATGTGGTTGTTAGTGTTGCAACACCATCCACTACTTCAATATTAGCAACAGTATCGCCAACAGTCAGTTTTACAAATCCTGTAGCGTTTTCATCAACATCAACAGTCAATGTAACCCTGTTACCGTTCACATCAGCATCAGCAATAATGGAAGTATTCTTCTTGATGTGGCCTCTGATAGTGAAATCCTGATAGGTGATATTGGTGCTGAACCTGTTATCACCCATATAGGTTACGATAACTGTGTAATCACCTGTTTCAAGAATATCTTCAAGAACTGCTTTACCGTCAATTACATCTGCATAGAGAGTGTATTCTTCTGTACCGGTTACCTGGAATTTGACAAGACCTGTTGCACTGTCATTAACGCTAACAGTCATTGACACATTGTTTTCTCCAGTTAAGACATCTAAAGAAATTGGAGTGTCATATTTACTTATTACATTAAATGTTGTGGTATTATATGCACTATAGTTCGCATCAGCAATTGTTACAGAAACTAGAATATCATTAGCAATTTCCAGATTATAAACTGCAGTATTTCCCTTACCATCAGCAACATTTACGGTGTAATTCTGATTGTTTATCTCTATGATATATTTTCCATCGATTTCACCGTAAACTAAAACAACAGCATCGTCACCATATATAATATCTTCAACAGAAACAGAAACTGAAACAGGTTTAGGGTCTACGACAAATGCAGTTTCATTAAATCCTGTATAATTACCGTCAACAACAGTTACATTTACAACATAGCTTCCAGCACTTAAATTAGAAACAGACACATTTCCAGTACCGTTTACAACAGTAACCAAAATCGGTTCAGTTCCCACATAAACAAGATACTCGCCGTCAACACTGCTCTTAACAGTGACAGTTGCGTTTTCACCATAAGTTATATTGGATACACTAATGTTTACGTCCACACTTTCCCTTACAAATATTACTCCTGAATTGATTATTGAGTCATTAGTGTAGTAAGTATCGCCTTCAAAAGTACCTGTGACATTATATGTTCCGGCACTTAAATCAGGAACAATAAGGTCTTCAAGACAGGATTGTGTAATAGTATAAACCAGTTTATCTTCATCATATACTCTGTATGTAATGTTTCCGTATGCATTAACTGGAACTGATACATTAATTGTTGCATTTTCACCAGGATTAATTATATCGCTTGATAAATTGAAAATTCCAACTGCCTTACTGACTGTTAAAGTGGCATTGACATATGCTTCAGCATAATTATCACTTTCCAATACATAAACGATTATTTCATAACTGCCAGGATTGAAGTTTTCACTTGGGAATGTGAATATTGCACTGTTCTCGACATATAATGAAATTGATTCATCGTATCTGTTGTCTAAAAATACGGTATAATAATCAGCAACATCTACAGTTACATTAATTTTAATCTCTTCAGCGTAGTTAACTGCTACATCATTTACTGTTATGTTTGGAGCGACTTTGTTAACCTTCACATTAACCATTTCATAAACTGGAAGGAAGTTTTTATCTCCCCTGTACACTGCTGTAACCAAATAGTTGCCCGGATTTAATGTGAGATTTTCAAGTTGCGCCTTACTGTAGACATTACCATTCAGTTCATAGACAACATTTCCCTTAGCCTTCTTGTCAATAGTTGAATTGACTTTTAACTTTTCACCTTGAGTAATATCTTCTATTGATACGCTTAAACCCGGATCTATACGGTTGACAGTGAATATTTTGGTTACTTTATCAAATACAAAAGTGTTTGAATTAACATCTTTTGGATTTAATACAACAGTATAGTCTCCGCCGTTAAGAATACCCGCATTGCATATGAATTTATTGTCAGTTAAATTGGCTGAATAAGTATTGCCGTTAATGTCCAAATTAACTGTGAAGTTGATGTTTGAACCGACATCAATAGTACCCTCAATTGTTTCAGTTTGTCCATAGTCAATATCTTGAACAGTATAATCAACATTGAAGACATCAAATACTGAATTGGAAATGTTCAAATTACTGGTTTGACTATAAATGTTTCTATATTCGTCAGCTATATTGTCTGTAAACACACTGCCATCGATTATTGCATTCACAGTTGAGCCAATGGATAATGCACCTTTTCTTGAAAGTGTGTTGGCTAAAAATACTGATTCAAGAACAGATAGATTTTTGTCTTCACTTAAAACAACATTTTTAACATTATTGTCTGTGTATAGTGATTCTGAAATAGTAATTTGGTCATTGTTTTTTGAATAAATTATTTGACTTGCATTATTGCCTGCGAATATAGAATTATTGACAAGCAGATTGTTGTTGTTAGTCGAATAAATTATCTCTCCATCTAGAGCATTATTGTAAAACTCAGAGCTAATGAGAACATCTTTTGAACTGTAAATATTAAAAATATTATAATATACTGATGTTATGCTGTTTTCAGTGAATACATTTGATATAATTTTTGCTGAATTCGCACGGTGAATATAAAAGATATCCTGCCTAATGAATGTATTGTTCTCAAATCTTGATTCGTTAACAATAATATTGGATGAAGAAGCACTTTCTATGAATTTTACAGAAAATAATTTATTGTCATAAATTCCGGATTCAACAATGCTTAAATTTCCATTATTATATATAAATGATTTATCATTGTTTCCATCTAAAGTATTATTGACAATGGTAGCTCCATCAACAGTCAAATTACCATTATTGACAATTACAGCATTTTTATTTATATCATTAAATCCTGTGATTACAACATCGCATAATGTAACATCAGCAGTTTTTTCAACAGTCAAAAAGTGTAAAGCGCTTGAGTTTCCATCGAAGACAACATCTCCAAGTGAAATAATGGTTAATTTCTTACCGGAAATAATCTGTGCAAGATTGTCAGCACCGGAATAAGTTCCTTCATTTATATAAATAATATCATCATCTGAAGAATTTTCGATAGCTTCACGTAATGTATCAAATTTACTGCCTGTACTGTTTACAATGAAATTACCTTCATATTCTGTGACTGTGAATGTGGTTGTGTTTACAGCATCATTATAGTTTTCATCACCTTCACGGACAACCAATACACTGTAGTTTCCTTCTCCAACAGCATCTAATGTCAATGTGGCCTGACCACCAGTGATGGTGAATTCTGAAAACTTGTTATTGAAAAGAATACGTAATAACCCGTCTTTAGTTGCACTGATTTTTAAAACAGGTGCGCCTTGAAGTGAATTTCTAAGAACAACATCATCCACAGTAACATTGATGTAGACATTTGCCTTATTTATGATAAGTCTGTCACTTACCGCTTCGCCGTAATAAATGTTTCCGTAGACGTCATGAATGATTTCATCCAATTTAACATCATAAATGCCTTTTGGTAAAATATCTGTAACATATTCAAATACGCCATCTGAAATGGTAACTGTGGCATCTTTATAGTTAACAAAACCCGGCAATACTACTTGAAGATCCATATTGAATTGAGGGTCAAGTGTACCTGTAATTGTTGTATTAATGCCGTATTCACCATCAGGTATGATTAATATCACATCATAGAAATCAAACACGTTTTCGCTGAATTGGATATCTCCTGCATTGTATATGCTTGCAAACTCATCGGCATAGTTAATTCCAAAAATGGATTTTGTAAGTACCAGAGATTTGCTGTTGTAAATTGCTCCACCTCTGCCGGTTGCGGTATTTCCAATTAATGTGGAATTATCCACAGTCATAATATTATTATTATAAAGAGCACCGCCGTCAATTTCACTGAATCCTCCGGTGAATGTTGAATTAAAGATTTTTGCTTCATTTCCATTGTAAATTGCTCCACCATATCCATTTGCAGTGTTATCTTCAAAAGTGGAGTTTAATACTTGCAATGTTCCTTCATTATAAACAGCTCCACCATTATAACCCTCATTTTCATTGAAAACTGTGTTATTAATTAATAATGATTTTGTGTTATATATTGCACCACCATTTCCACTGTTGTAGTTGTCTGTGAAATTAGAGGATACTATTTCTGCATCTCCATTGTTGTATACAGCAGAACTTACATTGACGATATTGCTTGAAAATTCAACTGTATCGATGACTAAATCCTTATCATTTAAAACAATAGCATTGTCAACGAAATTAAGTGAAAATATGCTGTTTAATATATTTAATACACCATTATTGTATATGATTGCTCCTGTTTCAAAACTTTCGAATGAACAGTTATTAATTATTAAATTACCGTTATTTTCAATTGTTGCATGAGTTTTTACGGCTCCATCAGTAAAGTAAATGCCGTCAAATACAACAGTGCATCCTTCAGCTATTGTAAAGAACCATTTTGCACCGCTTCCATCGAAAATAACACCATCATCTCTGAAATTCTTAAGGGTGAATGATTTTGTGATATCAATTTCCATGTTGTCTTCATCATAATAGTTTACATTTGCATAAATAACACCATTTTCTGAAACAGCATCAATAGCATCGGTTAAGTTTTCATATACTTCATCTGCAGATATGATGAAATTCGGTACTTTCATTTCAAATTTAACATCAAAGATATATGTATTGAAGTCATGGTCGTTCATTACACCTAATGTATAGTTTCCACCCATTACATCCTCAAAAGTGACGTTGAAATCACGGGAACCGTTGTTGTTTATTGTGTATAAAGGCAGTTGATCGAAGTACAGTAAAACAACTGAATCAAATGAATCTATAGAAGTACCGTTAACATAGACGGCCTGATTGATTTTATCTATAGTGAAATTGTATATTTCCCCATTACCGTTAAAGACACAATATTGGCTAGTTATTTCATCAACATTACCACCAGCAAAGTAATTCATCATTTTCTCATCATCTTCACCTTGGTAGTTATCTAAAAATGTACAAAAATAGAATGATGCTGATGTTGTTTGACCGTCAAGATTGTCATCTGCAATATAAATTGCTCCACCCTCACTTGTTGCGTAATTGTTTGTAAATGTAGTGTTTAATGCAATAACCATTGCATCATATTCCGCATCACTTTGACCAATATAAATGGCTCCACCTTCCACAGCATTGTTATTGTGGAAATTACAGTTGGTCAAGGTTAAAGTACCTGCTTCAAGATCAATAGCTCCACCATAAGTAGCATATCCATTGATTACTGTAATGTTTTCAAGTGTAACTGTAGGGCCGTCTGTTTGATATGTTTCGAAAAATGGAGGTGTCTCAATTGGTTCAATTTCAGTATCATATGTTAAAAGCATGAAGTAATATTCACCGCCACAGTCAAAGATAACCTCTTCATCTTCATAAGCTCTGATTGTTAATTCAACTTCTCCTTCAATATCCATACTGGATACAGAATATGTTCCGCCTCTAACTGTAATGATACCTGCACCATATAATACAGCTTCATCAACTGCATCTTCTAAAGTATCAAAATAGCTGTAATCATCATCTTCATCGTATTGGTAGATGAATCTGCCTTCTTCATTCTCTGTAGAAGTACGAATTTCATTGTTGAGATTAATTGCTGATTTCATAATGGACAATGAAGTCTTTTGAATATTATCGGTTGAATAGTATCTGTCGTCACCTTCAAATACGGCATTGATTTCATAGGTTCCATCATCCAAATCTGAAATGACCAAATCATCCCTGCAGGATTGTGTTAAAGTATAAACAACATTTTTATTTGAATCTGTGACTGTGTATTTGATATTTCCCACTGCATTATCCGGAGCTGAAACCTCAATGACAGCATCATCAGAATCAGCAACTTTATCAGAGACACTTAAAGCGAATAAAGCAAGATTTTTATTGACTTTCAAAGTGGCCTCAGTGGAATTTAATATATAGTTTACACGTTCCTGTGAAGTGACCTTGATTGTGTAGGTGCCAGGTTCAAATACTTTTTCTATTTCAACAGCCCTGCTGCCGTTAACATATTTGACAGTTTTGTAATCACCAATTTCTATTGTATATACTGATGGAACGTTTGTTTCTATGTTTACAATAATGTTGTCGTTATATCCTACTTCCACATCCGCTACAGATATGGTCGGATTGGCTTTATACACTTCAAAATTAACAATGGATGATGTTAACGCGTAATCTTCATGATTGTATAAAGCTACAAGAGTATATTTTCCTGCATCTAATTTCAATGACTCAAGTTCTTCTTTTGTGTAAATTTTTCCATTCAATTGATACTCTACGGTGCCTATAGCATTATCAGGCAGTTTTTCAACAACTTTTAAGGTTTCACCATATGTAATATTGTCAACGGAAACATCCAAGTCAAAGCCAACATTGTTAACTCTGAAAATTTCAGTTATGCTGTCCATCAGATATGTATTATTATTGTTATCTGCAATACTGTTTAAAACAGCATAATATTTGCCATGATTCAATATGCCTGTTTTATAGGTGAATGTATTGTTTTTAATTTCAACAATGATGTTTTCACCAGCAACTGTTAAATTGGCTACGGTATAGAGATTGGTACCTATATCTGCTGTACCATCAATAATTGAGTTTTCACCATACTGAACAGACATTGCATTTAATTTAGCATTTTTAACATCAAAAATGGAGTCATGAACTACAGTAAATCCATTGCTGTGAATATGCCTGTTTTCTCCAGTGTTATTTGCAAAAATACACTCGTCAATGAATGTAGTAACTTTAGGAGAGGTTGCAATAGCCCCAGTTGCTGCATGGTTATTTATAAAGTCGCTGCCGTCTATAAATAAGGTGAGCTTTTTATCATAAGGGTTTTTGATTAAAATTACAGAACCTACATTACCTAAATTGTTATTGAATATACAGCTTTCAATGGAAGCTTTTGAAGCTCCATCTAAACATATGACTCCGCCATCAACTTTACTGTTGGAGTTGTTTTCAAAATTGGATGAACCAATATCCAAGACCATATCAGTATTGTTGGCGTTAACATATATTACTCCACCTTCCAGTTGTGCATTTTCTCCTAAACTATTTTTGATGTCGTTTTTATTGAAACTGGATAATGAAATAGACAGATATCTGGAATTATTACCTACATATATTGCAGATCCTTTAACAGCAGTATTCTGTTCAAATTCAGATGATGCAATTGCCGGTGAAAATTGGGTAATGTTTTTGAAATGCAATGCTCCCCCTTCACGTGCTGAGTTATTTACGAATTTAGAAGACACGATTGAAACATCCTCATAACCCAGTGATGTGACTGCAGCAGTACTTACTTTTAAAGGAGCCACATTATTTATGAAATTACAACTGTCAATATCAAGGGAGTTACCGTCACTAAATATAGCTGCCCCACCATTTTTGGCAAATGATGTCTTTGTAATCTTGTTGTCTATAAAATTACATGACTCCACTGCAAGGTCTCCATGATTGACTATTGCTCCATAATTAGTATTCCTGTTGTTAAGTCCTGTGAATGTTATTCCATATAAATAGACTTCAGCATTTTCGTTGACTATTATGAAATTAGCATCACCGCCTTGAGCATCAAAGATTGCACTTTCCAAGGCAATGATATCTAAAGTTTTATTTGATATTACTATTCCAGTGTCAGCATATGTGCCGTTTTTAATATAAATTATATCCTCAGCATTGGAATTGGTTACAGCCTCGGCCAAGGTATCATATTCCACATTTGTGCTCAGTACAACGAAGTTGCTGTAGGTTTTACTTATTGAGAATGTGGTGAAATTCATAGCAAGATTAAAGTTTTCATCAGCGTCACGCATAGCAACAACTGTATAATTACCTAAATCAAGGCCAGTCAGCTGCATATTGCCTTTACCGTTTACAACTTCAACCTGATAATATTTATTTTGAATGAAAACAGTATAATTATGATCAAAATTAGCGTAAATATTTAAAACAGGTATTTCAGGTATTAATACGTCCTCTACTTTAAGATTCAAAGTTATGTTAGCTTTTTCAATTCCTATTTTTGCATATGCTGTTTCTTTTAAATAGAATTCATTTCCATATAAATCAGAATAGTAAGCCTCACCATAGAAATGGTCATTACTGTCTCCTTGAGTATACATTCCAGCCATGATAAATTCATGTGTTCCACCTGGAATCACTCCCAGATTTATTTTAAATTTGTTATCTTCAACAGTAAGCATATCTCCAAAGATATTTTCCTCATCTGCAATTCCTGTTAAGATAGTATAAGGATTATTTAAATTGGATCCCCAGTCAAAATTACCATCAAGAACATATTCAGAACCATAGGAACTGTCTTTTAAATATATTTTCAAATCCAAATCATATTCATTGAACTCTAAATTAAATTTCCTTGTTAGTGATTCGGAGTATATGTTTCTATAATTAGTAGCAAGATTTGAATCAAAAACACAGTTTGTTATGTTTACGAGGCTGTCACTTTGACTGGTTATATAAATAGCCCCTCCTAAGTTAGCAGAATTTCCTGTAAATGTATTACCATAGAGTTCAAGATTAGTTGCATATATTGCCCCACCTTCAGTAGTGGCCTCATTTAAGTTAAATTCTGAGTTGGTAACTGTTACATATGAAGAAGAATCAGCATAGATAGCTGCCCCATTAATACCGATATTGGAAGTGAAAGTACAATCATCCATATTAGCAACAGTATTTTCTAAGATAATCTTACTATTTGATTCGAAAGTGTTGCCACTCAGTACCAGGTTTGAATTTTGCGCTTTAATCGGGTTTATAGGTTGATATTGAGAATTTTTAATATTGTTAAATTCACAGTCTGAAATAGTACCCTCTGAATTGGCATTGAATTTTAATGCTGAATCTTCAAAATAACCTGTTATAATTATATTTTCAATAGTGAGTTTGGAATTAGAACCTACAACCAAGAAATTACTTGGAGATGTGGAAATATAACCTAAAGAAACACGGTCACCTGAAAAAGTGACATGACCCAAATCAGATTTAGGAATGATTGTTACTTCTTTATTGTCAATCTGCAGGTTACGATTACCAGAACCAGTATAAGTCCCATCTTCAACAGTAATTACGCCGCTTCCACCACTTGAAATAGCATTTAGGGCATCTGATAAAGTTTCAAATACCTTTTCATCATTTAAAACAAAATAAGGTTCTATAATAGTAAAGGTATTTCCAGAGTACTCATATCTTTTTTCCCCGTTTTTCATCATGTAAACTGTATAGAATCCCCTATCTAAATCGGTGAAAGTTGCAGTATCTCCATCATTACAAGCTTTCCTATCATATTCACTACCATCTTTATATAAAACCGCATAATTTACATCATCGCTAACATCAGGAGTTATATCCACGGATTTAGTAAGAGCATCTACTTCAATTTCAAGGGAACCGTCTCCTTTAAACTGACAATTATTAAAATACCAATCTGCACTTGCATCACTATCTATACTATAATCATCAAAGTCGTTTGCTTCATCAGAGCCCTTTTTATTTCCTTCAAAATAACAGTTGTTAAGTGTAACTGAACCTGAATCTTCAATACAGATAGCACCACCGTATCTCCCAGCCTTATTGTTTATGAACCTACAGTTGTTGGCTATAAGTGAACCTTCATCCACAACTATGGCACCACCCAATCCATTACTAACTCCATCATCGGAAGCATAATTTTCCTCAAATATACACCCGTTCAAGGTCAATTGTGCTCCATCTTCAACTTCAATAGCACCACCATCTTTTGCCTTCATATTTTTAAAGGTAATGTCATTGATTGTGACTTTTACATTCTTATTAGTTACATAAAGGAAGTAACCTTTATTCCCGCCATCAAAAATTACTGGGCCGTTGCCGTAAGGCTCGAGTGTTATAGATACTGGTTGATTAACTTTATACTCAAAATCATCATCATCATCAGTGTATTTATAATAACCTGTCCAAACCTTTATTGTTCCTCCACCATTACTCTCAGCTTTAGACCAAGCATCTTCCAAATCATAATACCATTCACCACCATACAGAAAATTATTACTACTGTGTTTAAGCAAATCTTCATTTGAAGCGGAAAGCACATCATTTGAAGCAGAGGATGCATCTTCCACCTTATGATTTTCATTTCGACTGTCATCTACACTAATTTCATCAACATCATTGACACTTTCAATCGCAGGTGAAGTGTCATTGACTTCTTGTTTCAAATCAGAAGAAGTTGCTGCGATATTTGTATCGCCAATATCCTCTGACAAAGCAATATTAGTATTGCTGACTTCCTCAAGCAAAGTATCATTTGTATCGGCCGCTGAAATTGCACCGATACTTATAATCATTACAAAGGATATCATCAGCAATATTCCTATCCTTTTTTTCTTCATTTTTAAATACCTCATATTGTCTAAAAATAATGTAATTAAACCGAACGTTCGTTCTTTTTAATTGATAATTACATAAATATTGGAATTGTTACAATACTTGATATTCTTTTTTATTTTAGCTTATTAATAAATATACACTATTTTTTTAATTCATATCCAAAATAGTTTTTTAAAGCAAAAAACAGTAAAATCAATTTGCAATAAATTAACGTTATAAATCAATGAAAAAAAAGTAAAAAATAAGTTTCAAAACTATAAAGCGTCTGAAACTCTGTCTTTAATGATTTCGTATAAACGTGCATCGATTCCTAAAGGATCTGTCAATACAATTTCGCCGTCAAATTCGATTTTTTCATCATCATGCCCGTGATGGTGGTGATGATGATGTCCATGGTCGTGGCCATCATGTCCGTGATGGTGGTGATGATGTCCATGTCCATCAATTGATTCAGGGTCAAAATCGCTTTCAATACCTAAAATTCCCGGTATGTCCCTTTTAGTGTGAAGCCCATGAGCGACAAACACTGGTACAACAATTATTTTTTCCAAATCGTTTTCAGAAGTTAATTTTTTTATTGTTTCTGGAATACCAGGTTCTCTGATTTCCATAAATCCATATTCTACAGGAATTTCCGGAAATTCTTTCTCATACATTTCTTTATAAGCTTTAATTACTTCTTCACCATCGTCAAGTCTTGAACCGTGGCTTAAAAGCAAGATTCCAGTTTTTTTATCAGACATATTTTATCATCCGTTAATAAATTATAATTAAATTTTAAATTAAATTCATTGAAGTTATCTTGAAATAAAAATTTTTCAAAAAAATATATGGAAAACTATAATTTTTCATTTACCATATCAATTAAAATATCTATCAAAATATCATCAGCTTTGATAGGCTCAGGATATAAGATTTCTCCGTCAAACTCCACAGGAGTCAGGTCATGAGTGTGGTCATGGCCGTGGCCATGTGAATGCTCATGTTCATGAGCTTCCAAAAATCCAAGGATGTGTGGAATATCATGAGTTGTGTGCATTCCCGGAGCAATAAATACAGGAACAACAACCAGTCTTTCCAAATCATTTTCCTCAACCAGTTTATTGATGGATTCAGGAATGCTTGGACCGCACAATTCCATAAATCCAAAACTTGACGCTAAATCGCAAGTCTTTTCAAATTTATTATATAAAGCTGTTGCAAATTCCTTATTGTAATTCAGTCTGGATCCGTGAGTTACAAGCAGGATTCCAGTTTTTGCACTGTCATCCAGTTTTGATTGAGACAATGCTTCAGAAATTCTTTTATGAATAATGTCTACCAGTTCCTCACGAGGTCCAATTGAACCTAACAATTCAATTTCACCGTCAAAGTCAACTTCATCAGCGATAGACAAATAATGTTCAGCAGGATAGTTTCCATCAGGACATCTCGGATCAACTTCCAAAGGTTCTAGGCCTAATAAGTACGGAATGTCAATGTTTGTGTGAATTCCCGGAGCTAAAAATACAGGAAGAGCTATAATTTTATTTAAATCTTCAACTTCCTCCTTTAATATTTCAACAGCCCCTGCAATTGTAGGCTCAGAAACTTTCATGTAGCCTATTTCTGATGGAAGTCCTGATTTTTTGATAAATTTTTCTTTTATTTCGATGAATACTTCTTCAGCATAAGGTAAGGTACTTCCGTGACTTACCAAAATTACTGCAGTATTATTTGATAACTTTGAATTTGTATCCATAGGAGATTACTCCATCTTTTCCATCCTCTCTGATTTTCCTGAAAACCATTTCTACATCGTCACCAATTTCAATTTCATCAACATTGCAATCTACAAGTTGAGATGTTAATTTAGCACCTTCTTCAAGTTCAATTACAGCTACAGCGTATGGTGCTGATTTCTTGAAATCATCTGGAGCTGATCTTATAATTGAAAATGTGTGAATTTTGCCTTTTCCACTGAATTGGAACGGTTCAAGGTTTCCTTTTCTTCTACAGTTAGGACAAACTACACGGGATGGGAAAAACAATTCTCCACAAGTAGTACACTCAGAACCAACAAGATTATACCTTTGTTGAATATGACGCCATGTTCTTACAGTATCTGACATGTCATGCCTCCATAATTTTTAATGGTTATAATTTATTGTCAATAATATAAATAAGTATTGAAAGTATTAATTTAATTTATATTTGGTAAAAAAAAGTATTAATTTTAGATAGAATATTTAAAATGGTAAAAATGAGATTATATCTCATTAATACCTGAAACGATGTACTAATGTATATTCAATAAGAAATTCCATTTTCTTTAAGTTTTGCTTTTAATAAAATGTTTTCTTTTTTTATCTTATCTAGAATACTATCCTTCTCAGAAATAGCTTTCTCCTTCTCGGAAATAGCTTTCTCCTTCTCGGCTAATTTTCGTTCAAAAACTTGTCTTGCATACTCTTCTTCAAATTCAGCTACAATCCTAAGTTTTGAATCATTAACTTTTTCTTCCAACATTTTTAATAACTCCTCTGCTTTGGATGTTGAATTGAAATATTTCTTTACCATTAAAGATATGCCATAACCTACATACCCTCTAAAAGGTTTTTTTAATGAATTATCCATGTTAAATAAGTGTAAGATTTTCTCAGTTATCCATTTTCCTTCTTTTTTTGGAGCAAACATTGAAAGGAAAACCATATCTAATCCATCATCTTCACTTAATTTTTGTTGATTAATTATTTTTTCTTCAAGATTATTTAATTTTTCGATGATGTCTTCGAAATCCATATGGATATAGATAGGTTTGATGATATCTGATTCAACTCTACTGTATTCAAGTTCTGAAGATTCATAACCGTCAGTTATAATAATTACACTAAGTACAGGTAATCCATAGTAAGTTTTAGCATAATCCCTATATTCAGAAATTATTTTAATCTTTTCTTTTGTGACTTGGGATGATTGAAATTCAACATTAATCAAAATTTTTTCAAATAGTCTATGGCCGTCGGGTTCAACCAAAATCAACCAATCCATTTCACCTTCACTACCGTCCCTTTTAACAATTCTTGTTGTGTAATTTCTCACAAATTTCCCAGGTAAGTGAAAATATCTATGCAAAATTTTTGGAATCACAGTTGAAAAGTATACGTTAGTAACATCGTTAACGTGGTGAATTTTCTTATATTTATTCAAGTTTTCACCTCAAAAATTTTTAATTTAGATTCCATGAAATCTTAATTAAACATATACTAGTACAAATTATTATTTGATTTAATATTATATAAGCTTTTAATGATAATAAAGCAATTATTACTCTTATTTATAAAAAATAAGCATTTTAACAATATTGTTTTGAAACTGTAAAAAATATGGAAAAAACATCTAATTATAAAGATTCTGCAACAGTGTAAAATCATAAAGTCGCAGTTAGAAAACAAGTATAAGATTTTAAGTTATATTTTTAATAATGAAAATCGACTCAAAAGGTAATCTAATACTAGGAACAACTGTTATTTTAATAACAATATTGTTATTGATAGCTGTTTTTGTTTTTACGGCAATGAATTATATTGAAAATGAAAATATTGATTCTTTGGAAAATGACAACTTCAAGTATATTGTTGATGACTATTCTAATAATCTTGAAGTTTTGGGAAGGGATTCAATAGCTGACGCATGTGATAAAGTTTATCATACTTTTAAGCTTTTCAACAGTGAAGACCAAATTAAAAAAAACTTAAACAATAAATTGGAAAAAAAGAATGATGAACTCAAAGAGAAATATGATGCTGATATAAGCTCTGAGGTGTTGTCTGTTTCACCTACTGACAGTCCTTGGAAAGTATTATTTAAAGTTAAATTGAATATTAAAAAGAACAACAACCAATTTAACAGAATCATTGAGAAAAATGTTTCAATAGAAGGCCTTAGAGACCCTCTTCCCCTTGCAAAATTAGGTGTTGCATCCGGAATATTTTATCAGGGAGACAAACTCAACTACAAAAACGCTCTTACCAGATATCTCAAGCTGAGAAATCTTGATTCACCCTTTTCCTATGCATTTGCAACCACTCCATTATACATTAAAAAATGTCCTTATGACCCTTATATCCACCATGGAGATCCCGGAGTATTAAAGGATTGTCTAAAACAAGGGTATTTTCATGAAAGTGCTGATGGAAGCTGTTATCTGTGCAGACTGGAAGGCAAGGGAACATGTCCACACTATGGATTGGAAGTTTTTATTCAGCCTCACACACCACTGATTAACGATTCTATATCCTGTTCTGACCATGTTGTATATCATGACCACTATCCGGGTCAGAAAATGGACGAACTTGACATCAACAGTTTGATTCTGGACAGCTCACACCAAAAAAAATACGGGTTGTATGATAGCGATGATTGACAATAGGGGAAACATCACGGTAGAAATAGCAATCGTATTAATAATAACACTGATGATTACAGGCATTGTCCTTAACATGTCTGATTTAATGACCGATAAAGCTGTTAAATCCATGGAAAATGAAAACACTGAAATATTAATTTCTGAAATGGCTGACAATTTAGTCAATAATCCTGGAACACCGGACAATTGGGAGGAATATGGCAAAGGCACACCAGGTCTTGCAATTATTAATGAAGAGGGAGAAATAGTTCCAAATAGCGTTTCCTATGCAAAATTCATGGCACTTAAAAATAGCTACAATAAATTAGTGGATGAAAAATTATTCGACTCAAAAATCAAAACATCCATTGAACTGATTCCGCAGGAGAGCAGTATTTCAAGTGTAAAAATTGGAGATGTCAATGAAAAAGGCAATATCCACTCCGTCAATAGGCTTGTAAAATGTGATTTTTACAAAAAGTTTGTCCTGAAGGATTTTCAATATGGAGGCAAATGCAATCATAAACATTCCCAAGACCAGCACAGCTGCAACTATTTTAAAGTCTTTAAGGGAAATCTGAGAAGTTCTAACTACTATTTATTAATAGATAGCGATGAAAAAAACGATTTGGAATATATTATAGATACTACAAGAGTGGTTAAAGGCAGATTTTGGGAAAATCCGGGTTCTGATAAGATACTGCTAAACGATAAGATAAATTTCTATGATGATACGAGTGCCGTGGTGTTCATTCACTTCAATAAGCCCAATGTCAAGGCCGTGCTCGTCAGTGTTCCTAAAAATTTCAAAATGTATAACTTAAACTATGATTATTTCACAACAAACGACTGTAATTTAATTTTAAAGGCATGGTATTAGATTAAAATGCCTAAAATAAGAAGTGAAACAGAAATCAATATCAAACTTGAAATGGAATCGGTTACGCTTGTTGAAATTGGAATAACGATATTATCAGGATCCAGATTATGACTATAGGATATTGTTGAAATGTAATATACTAAAATGACCATTATTGTAACTAAAATAAGGCCTGAAAGTGTACTGATTGGAATGATTTTGTCAAAACCAACACCCATTGTTCCAAACATAAGTGAAGATGACTCTGCAAGTATTCCGATGAACGGGAAAATAACTACAGCTAGAATATAGCAGATTCCAAAGTTATGCAGAGCCTCACCTTCCGGTCTTGACAAGGGTTCAACAAGCCCTGAGTGAAGACCTGAAGATAATCTTGCACCTAAAATACTGATTAAACTTCCACATTCACCTGAAAATAGTGGGATTAATGTTAACAGGCTTGGATTTGTAATCAATGTTTCAACTGAACTGTTTAGGATTCCGCCAGCTGAACCTCCTAAAAATGAACATAAAAGTAAAATTGGGGTAGATTGCTTTAAAATAGTTCTTGTCTCATCTGATAGACGGTAACAATAAACGAAACCAACTAAAACTGCAATTAAAATTGCTGCCAATACAACATCCTTGACAATTAAATTAATACTCAATATATTCAATATAAAAATTGATGCAATAATTGCAGGCAGTGTGAATAAGTCTCCAAATGCTGCAATTATAGGGCTTGTAATATTGTCCGGGTCCCAACCATGTTCGAAACTTTTAAATGAAACGAACATTGTTATCGGAAGCATTATTATGTTAGAAATAATTCCCGCAATTGTACATATTAAAATAAAATCAATCAATTCCATTGACGGATAGTGAAGCAAAATACAGAATATCTTACCTACAATTCCTAAAAATATAGATAAAACTAATGTCAAAACAAAAGAAGAAAATATATTATAGTTCAAATCTTCAGAAAATTCAAAATGCGGAGATATCAAACCGATGTGCAAGTTAGTTGATAGCCTTGAGGCAAATGATCCGAAAATGTTTCCCCTCATTCCGATAGCTCCAGGTATGACAACTAAAAGTCCAGGAAATGTTTCGATGAAAAAAGTCATCTTACCTAAGATAACACCAGCAATTAAATCTCCAACAGCACAAATTAAAAGGGCTATTAATCCTTCTTTTATAATATAGTCATGTTCAGCGTAAAAGTCAGAAAACGCTTGAGCAGATAGTGAACTGCGAATCTTCTTCAGTTTGTCTTTCACATGTATCACTACCTATAATCATTTTTTCACAACCTAATCTTCATCTTCTAATTCTTCTGGAATATCTTCTAGGGAACATGTTCCGGCTGCTAATTTTTCAAGTAAATCTGCGCCTTCATCGGTTCCTTTTAAAATTAAAGTATCATATGGTAAAAGTGTGGTATTTTTATCAGGCCCATAAATCCAGGATGAACCTCTTCTAATAGAAATAACTCTCATTCCAGTACGATTTACTAAAAGTAAATCCCCTAAAGTATTATTAGCTAAATCTGAATTTTCATCAACAACAACTCTAACAATGCTTTTATCAGATTCCTCCATCACCATTTTAAATACTGGATGAGGTTTAATACCTTTTATTACTAAATCGGCTAAATCTTTTGCAGCATTTGCCATACTTTCTGCAGCTTCTGCAATCTCTAAAAGTGCAGTTAATCTTTCTGCATCTTCATAGGATCTGGCAGCAACCAATGATTCTTTTTTAATTTCATAATTCATTGCATTAACTTCATTTTCTAATGTAATTACTTCTTCAGCTGCTGCTTTACTGTTGAATAATACTGCAGAATATGCTAAATCTACCATAAGTTCCGACATATTCTTCATTTCAATTAATAAGTTTTTGATTGACAATTAAATACACCTAAAGATCATTTGGATTATTTTTTAATAAACATGCTCTTCTAAGCTTCAATAGAGTTTTTTTCTTTCTTTTCAAGTCATCGACTTCTTCTATAATATTTTCTAAAGGCTCTCTTAAACATTCAACTGCTTCTTTACTATGCAACCAATGGCATTCCTTACAGTTCCAAACGTTTTTGCCCTTAATCCATTCTCCACCTGTCGAAGAGTCTCCGCATGGATAAAATGGACAATAACAGAAATCACAATACTGGCCATCATAGTGACATGGATAGAATTCACATTCACGATTAGGACCGTGTGCAATTTCACCATTTAAGAATTTTTCATAATGATTTTGTGATAAGGGATGAATTTGAGATTTTATTACATATCCTCTAGGCGTTACCAGTTTTCCATCCTGCACGTAAGTTAAATCATTGCCTACAATTAAAGTACATGACATGTTCACAATGTCTTCTGTTAAATCTTTTACTTTAACAACAGTAGTTTTAGGACTCTCATAAGTACTATCTATAATTCCGATTAATGTATCTTCACCTTTAATGTCCAATACAGATTTTTTAAATCTTCTGAAAGGTTCTTTTCTGGTTTTACTTATTGGATTATATATAGCTACAATCAAATTAGCTTCAAGTGCATATTTCAATTTTTTCTCGATTTCAGATAATGGTGTTAAAATATTACTTAAACTAATTGCTGCAAAATCATTTAAAGGAGCTCCCAAATGGCTAGAAGCATAATTGAGAGCTGAAACACCAGGATAAACTTTAATCTCTACATCATTATATTTACTGACTATTTGATATAACACATTTGCCATTCCAAAGACCCCCGGGTCTCCGGAACTAATTAATGAAACTGTTTGGCCGTCAAAACTTTTTTGAATAGCAAATTCAGCACGAGCGATTTCATCACCCATTCCTTTTTTAACAATTTCTTTATCCGCTATTAAATCTTCTATTTGTTCAACGTATTTTTTATATCCTATAATTACATCAGACTCTTCAATAGCTTTAATAGCTCCCAAAGTCATGTTTTCTCTATTTTGACCAATACCAATTACATTAATCATATTACTCTCTTTAGTATAATTTTAAAACTGAATTTATAGTAACTGAATTTCTGTCAACATTCAATCCTGTTCCTTTATAAGAAGCAACACCGCTTGCAATAATTTTATATGAAGGAATCTGACTGATAACGATTTGACCTGAAGTAGAATTAGGTGATGCATAACCTAAAGACTCAATAGTTACATTAAATTGTTCATTATCAGTATCTTCATATGTTGTTACGTTAATTGAGTCATAATCAACTCCATCCACATTTGACAGCTCCTCCATTCTAAGAGCAATGTCCTTTTTGTTGGAAATGGATACTGGAGTCGGATCTTTTATCAGAACTTCATTAACTTTTTCGGGACTGAAGATACCAGATATTTTTGAAACTTGCATATCTATTAATCCTTGAATATTAGGTGTTTCGGAAGTCACAATAGTATATGAACCGAAAAGACCTAATTCAAAAAATACAACAAATAATACAATAATTAAAATAATTCTAACTACCTTATTCGCCATTTTATCACAATCATCTTGTTTATTGTATATAACAATTTATTATAATGATTTAATTTTTATTTTTAATATATAATAAATATAACTATAAAATTATTTTTCATGCCAAAATCATTATTGAAATCAAAAATTCTCAAAGTTTATTAACATAGAAAATAAAAAATTTAATTAATATGTCAACTAATAAAATTCTATTAAAATTTGCAAAAAAGGGAATTAACCTATCACCTGAAGCATATGATAAAGTTATTAATGCAGAAAATCCTTTAGATTTTGCATCTTCTTTAATAGTTAAGTTAAAAGGTGATAAATTTTCTTCAAAAGATTTAGTTTCTGTTAGTGGAAAAACCATAGATGAACTTACGGGAAACATTAAAAAACCTGAAGGTTCAAGCCAAAAAACTTTAACATCTGATGCTAATGCAGCTCAGGTTGAAATTAAAAAAGAAAATGAAGTTAAAAAACCTTTGACACAACAAAAACCTAAACAAACACCACAAAAAGATACTAAACCAATTTCAATGGAAAACTTGAAAAAAGACAGTGACAAACCTGAAAAATATGTTAATCAGGCCATTGTAGAAGCTTCTGAAACAGTGAAAGACGAAAAAATTAAGTTTAAAAGAAATGAACAAAAAATCAATGCCCAATATGACTTTGAAATCCTCCAGGATATGAGTAAAAAATCATATACAAGCGGAGAGCTTGAAAACATGATTGCATACTTTAAAAACAGGTATGAAAAACTTGAAAATATTCTTTCTAAAAGACCGGAACTGAGAAATTATACAAAAATCGCTGATATTGACGATTCGCAAGACAGTTTAAGTTTAATATTGATGGTTCGTGAAATCAGGTCCAGTAAAAATGGTCACAAAATTGTGGAATTTGAAGACGATACAGGCAGCATATCAATTTTGTTTTCTCATAATAATGAGGAGTTGTTTGCAGAAGCTGAAAAACTCGTTCGTGATGAAGTTATTGGTGTTATAGCAAACAAAAGTGACGATAAAGGTTTTGCTTTTGGTCAGCAAATCATAAACCCGGGCGTTTTAAGAGTACCTGACAAGAAAATGGACTTTGGAGTGGTATTTTTATCAGACGTTCACATTGGAAGTTTGACTTTCCTAGAAGATGCATTTTTGAGATTTATTGACTGGATCAATTGTGATTATGGAACTGAAGAACAAAGAAGAGTTGCTGAAGACATTAAATACTTGATTATAGGCGGAGATATTGTAGATGGAATAGGCGTATATCCAAATCAGGACAAGGAATTGGCAATTAAGGATATTACACAGCAATATAATGAGGCCGCAAGATTTTTAGGAAATATAAGAAGCGACATTAAGATTATTATTGCTCCTGGAAACCACGATGCATCCAGAGTTGCAGAACCGCAACCTGCTGTTCCGGAAGAATATGCTAAGGCACTGTATGAACTGGACAATGTTGAATTCATATCAAATCCTGGCATGGTTTCCTTAGATGGAATTAAAGTATTGATATACCATGGACGCAGCTTTGACGATCTGGTCATGGCGGTTAAGGAATTCACATATGAAAAAAGTGACTTGTTGATGGAGGAACTTCTACAAAAAAGACATTTAGCACCTATTTATGGTGAAAGAACTCCACTTGCATCAGAACTTGAAGATTATCTTGTTATAGATGATGTGCCGGACATTTTCCATACAGGACACATTCACGTTAATTCATATAGAAGATTCAATGGAATCCATATGATTAACTCAGGTACATTTCAGACACAAACCAGCTTTCAGAAAATTCACAACATTGAACCAACACCTGCTGAAGTTCCAGTTATTCATAAAGGAAAATATAAGCACTTTAAATTTGTATAGAGGTATTATATGGAAAAAAAAGTTCAGGAAATTATCAATGTAGGAAATAATATTTACAATAAAAACTTAGTTTCAGGAAAATCCGGAAACATCAGTAAAAGAATAAAAACCTCCAATGGAGATATCATTGCAATTACTCCTACATTAAAGTCATTGGTAAATTTAAAGCCTGAAGATATTGTTTTGGTTGATTTAGATGGAAACCTGTTAACTAATGGCAAACCTTCTTCAGAAGTCAATATGCATTTGGAAATCTATAAAAAAAGACAAGACGTTAATGGAATAGTCCACACACATTCACCATATGCTACCGGGTTTGCATTTTCAAATAAAAGAATCAAAAGATTAGAAGGTTTTGGAGAAATTAAAAATCCTTATTTGCAAGAAATTGAATACCAAAATCCAGGAAGCATTAAACTGGCTATAGCCGCTAGAGAAGGCATTGGCGATAGTGATGTTCTAGTCTTGAAAAATCATGGTGTTATCTGTGTAAGCGAAAAATTATCAGAAGCTGAGTCACTTGCAGTTTTCGTTGAGGAAAGTGCAAAAACTCAATTTATAACATATATGTTAAATTCAGCTGAAGATAATATTTAATCTTCATCTGAAATTACATTACTTTTATTTCTACTTGACATTCCTTCTTCAATCATTTTAAGGATTAAACCGGATAATGAAGTATCTTCATCAATTGCTATTTTTTTTAATTCTTTTTTCAAGTCTACAGGTAAATTTATAGTTGTTTTGCTTATATCTGACATGTATAATAATTCAATTTAATTTAATATATATTTTTCTACTAAAAAAGTTTGATATACCACAAAATATTTAAAGAGATTACAAACAAATATAGATATTAATAAATTTGACTTGTTTTTAATTATTTTTTGGAGGGAGATTATGAGCAATCAAACTATAGATGAAGTATGTGAAATACTTGAATACATTATGGATAATAACACTGTACCTCGTAACATTAGAGAGGCTGCAAGTAAATCTAATGATTTATTAAAAGATGAAGAACAAGACCAATCTGTAAGAATCAGTACTGTATTAGGTAAATTGGATGAAATCAGTAATGATCCAAACATTCCAGTACATGCAAGAACTTTAATTTGGGAAGTTCTCTCTAAATTAGAATCTATCTAATTTCACTTTTTTATTTTATATTATTAGAAATCGCCATTGATATTGTTACACCACTATAAGAAGTCTTTTTATATATTAATTTTGAATCAAAACCTGCTGTAATTAATGCAGACGGTTCACAGACACCATAAATTCCAAATTTTGATTTTACAAACTCTGATTTCTGAATATCTTTTGATTCAAACAATTTTAACCTGTCCAAATCAACAAAATTGATTGGCTTATTCAGAGTTTTTGCAAGTTCCAAAAGACCTTCCTCATCCTTTTTGACTTCAGCTGATGCAAGCATGTTTACCCTTGATTCATCAATATGTATCTCTTCCAATGATTTTTTATAGCCATCATATATTTCAGAGGAAGATTTTCCGCTTTTACATCCGATTCCAACGACCAATTTCCTTTCAGTAAGGATAATTTCATGACCTTCAAGACTGACAATTATTTCATTTTCACAAATATTTTGTGAACAGCATAATGACACATCCATTTCAAGTGTATTATTTTGTAAATAACCAATGAGATAACCCTTATCAGAATCAGGATTTATAGTGAATTTGAGTTTTTGACCTTCCAATATGGCTTTATTGAAAAAAAGTATCTCTTTTGTATTGTTAATTGACAAATATAAATCACTGGCTAAAACGTCAATTCCCAATTTATTGTTAACATCACTGGATGTGGTTATTACAGGTGTTGCATCAATTAAATCTGCAATTTTTTTTGTTAGCTTATTGGCTCCGCCCAAATGACCTGACAATGCAGATATTACAAAATTTCCATTATCATCAATATTAAGGACAGCAGGATCTGTTGTTTTTGATTCAATATATGGAGCAATTGATCTTATCAATATTCCTGATGCCATTATTGCAATAATTGCATCATATTCATAAAATGCTATTTTAATATATTTTTTAACATTTTTGTGAAACAAATCAACTCTGATGATTGTTGAATCATCATTTAATAAATCCTTTAATTTTACTGCTAAATTTTTTCCTTTATCTGAAACAGAAATAATTGCTATTTTCATAATATCACGTATATAATTGCCAATAATAATAAAACTGTTATAGTAAATAGAGTAATTGTCAGCTTTGATAAATTAACAGCTTTGGTAATGTCATTTTTATCAATTTCCTTGTTAGGATCTCCCAATATGTAAGTGTCCTTTTTAATCAATTGAATATTAAGTGCTCCTGCGGTTGTTGCCATGGTATAACCGGAGTTTGGGCTTGGACACTTTCTTGCATCTCTCATCATGATTTTATAACTGTTTTTCCCGTCTAAATTGAGTATAAATGCTGAAATGACAACAAATATTCCTGATATTCTTGACGGGATGAAGTTTAAAATATCATCTATCTTAGCAGCGCAAAAACCAATATCATCCAGTTCATCTGTTTTATATCCTACCATTGCATCCAGTGTATTGAACAACCTGTACAACATTGGAACCAATATGAGATAATACAAATTAAAAGGATAAATCATGGCAATAATACCAAATAACGAATAATAAAATATAGGTGCAACATATGAATCTGTAATATTTTCACTGAGACTTTCTATTACGGCAGAAACAATGAAACTTTCTGACAGCTCATCAGTGCTTCTGCTTACCAGGTATGAAACAGAATGTCTTGCTTTGTCCAAACTTTCATCTAAATCATTCTTAACATCAACAGCTGTTTTCAACAACATATTTACAGAAAATGTAGATGATAATAAAATAATAAATAAAATAAATAATAATAATTCATTTAATGAAAATATAATATATATAATATATAATAATAAACTTACCACTAATACTGTAAAAATAACTAACAGAAAACCTGAAGTTCTGTTTTTTATTTTAATGAATATATTTTTGAAAAATGTTATGATTGAACCCATTACCACAACAGGATGTACTTTTGTCGGAAGTTCACCGAAGATGACATCAATTGCAAGTGCAAACAATAATGATATTGCAATATAATAAAATAATTCAATCATACTTTATTTATATATAAATAAAAAAATAAATAATTTATTATTGAATTTTAAATGATGATACTATGAATATCGAAGAACAAGTAGAAAAATGGTTGCTTGATGAAGATATCTTAAGAGAAATGAAATATGATGAAAATGCTGATTTTCATTTCATAGTCGAGTTTCCTAAAGAAAATATAATGGATATTGTAAAACCAAAGGATAAGGATTCACTTATTATTGCATGTGCTACTCAGGTAGCTCCACAACATATTAATTTAATGGAATCTGCTGATAAAAAAACTCAGAAAGATTTTATTTTAGATTTGAATTTTGGTTTGAACCAATATTTAGTTGATTTTGAGCTTCAGGTAAATCAGGATATATTGCGTCAGTTTGTTATTACTGAACAGATATTTGAGGATGGCTTAACTAAAGATAGCTTATATAGAACATTGAAAAAAGTTTTCAAGTCAAAATTACATTGTATCTGGTTAATTGATAGAAAATTCGGATCACTTCAAGCACCTTCAAATGAAAATGACATGTTTGTCTAAGAGAGAGAGGTGCATTTCAAGTATAACACTTACGAAGGTATATTAAGATTGAAGGGGTATATTTCAAGTGTAACATTTGAAATTTATCTCTGTATTTTTTTGCATGATATGTAATATTTTTTTGATATCATGATTTTTTCATCATGACTACAATATGACATTTTTTTTACACTTGCAATACATGTCTTCAATATTGCCTTGCACATGAAATATATTACACTTGCAACAGACCTCTCTGTCTCAATTATGAATCATGATAATTTTTTTTAAAAATTGTTTTAAAAAGCCATTTGAGACAGTATTATCATTGTTTATCTTGTATTTTTACACTTGAAATTGTTATCTTATATTTGAAATAGTTTTATTTCACATTTTATTTTTTAAATAGATTTAATTCAATTTAATTAATTTTAGATTATTTTTAATTATTATTTTTCAAATATAATTATCATACATTAGTTATATTAATATTAAGTGATTTTAAATCATTTTATTTTTCATTTTTATTAACTTTTAGAAATATAATAATAAAAAACTTTATTTATTAGCTTAAAAATACTATTAACACTGGAAATTATACTCATTAATTTTTATTATATTATGTGGTGGTATCAATGTCTAATGTTTTTGAAGATTTACAGGAAGACTGGGGAAATTATATATCTAAAAGTATATTTAAAGATAAATCCCCATTAGATCACAGATTTTTACCTGAAAAGTTAGTACATAGAGATGAACAGATAATGCAAATTGCAAAATACTGGGTTGATGTTTTAAACAATGTAACTCCATCTAATGTTACATTATATGGGAAAACAGGAACCGGAAAAACAGCAGCATCAAAATTTGCACGTGAACAGTTGCTTGAAATAGCTCAAAAGAAAAATGTTTTTGTAAGAGTTGAATATATTAGGTGCACAGACTACACAACTGAATACCAGGTTATTGCACAGTTATGTAATAAGCTTGGACGTGATGTTCCAAGCCGTGGTTGGACCAAAGGGGAAGTTGTCAACACATTTAGAGACATATTCAAAACTAATGCCTTCGGCAGAAAATTGCATTTGATTGTTATTTTGGATGAAATTGATATTTTGCTTGACAAAGATGGTGATGGAATTTTATATACATTGACAAGGACAGATAATGTTTCTGTATTGTCAATCAGTAATTATCTTGACTTTAAAAACCTCATAAAGTCAAGAGTTACAAGCAGTTTGAATGATAAGGAAATAGTGTTTCCGCCTTATGGAGCTGATCAGTTATCTGACATATTAACTGAAAGGGCTGAATTGTCATTTAAAGAAGGCGTTTTAGAAAGTGATGTTATTCCATTATGTTCAGCAATGGCCGCAAAAGAAGAAGGTGATGCTAGATATGCTTTGGATTTACTTAAAAATGCAGGCGAATTGGCTTTTGATGAAGATTCAGAAACAGTTACTAGCGAACACGTAAGAAAAGCTAAAGATACCATTGAACACAATAAGATTATTGAAATTATTTCCACTTTACCTCCACAACAACAAAGGGTTTTAGAAGCTATTTTAATGCTGACAAAACAGGGAGAGGAAATCTCTTCAGGTAAACTCTATGATCAATACAAGGAAATTTCCAAAAAGGATGCTGTTACCTACAGAAGAATCTTCGATTTCATAAATGAATTGGAGTTGTTAGGTATAATTTCTACCAACACCATTTCACGCGGACGTGGAAAAGGAAGAACAAACATCATCAAACTTCAATGTGATGAAATATTACTTGAAACAACCCTTTATTCTATTTAGGGTTGTTTTTTATCAATGTTTTTAGTATAGCCATTCTCACAGGAACCGCATTTGCGGCTTGAGTGAAATATTTGTTGTATTTTGTATTATCGACATCAGTGTCTATTTCATCAATTCTAGGTAAAGGGTGCATTACAATCAAATCTTTATCTTCCAACATTTTTTTATTAATTATATAAGCACCTTTGATTTTTAAATAATCATTAATGTCTCCGAAACGCTCTTTTTGTATTCTTGTTACATACAATACATCAACATCATCAATTATCTCTTCGATTGATTCTGATTCTATCCATGTAATGTTTGTTTTGTTAATGTCGTGAAGAATCTCCTGAGGCATTTTAAGCTCAGGTGGAGATACTAAATAAATTTTGACATTTTTGAATAATCCTAAAGCATTGGATAATGAATGAACTGTACGACCGAATTTCAAATCACCAATCAATGCAATTCTTAAATTGTCTATTTCACCAATTTCCTTTTTTATTGTGTATAAATCGAGAAGGGTCTGTGTCGGGTGCTGACCAGCTCCATCTCCTGCATTGATAACAGGAACATCAACAATGTCTGAAATGAATTTGGATACTCCTTCCAGTTCATGTCTGATTACTAATGCATCACTGTATCCTTCAAACATCTTTGCTGTATCTGCAATACTTTCCCCTTTGGAAACAGAACTGGATCCGCTGCTTTCAAATCCTATGCATTCTCCTCCAAGACGTTTCATTGCAGTTTCAAATGACATTCTAGTTCTTGTTGAAGGTTCAAAAAACATCAAACCGAGAATTTTACCCTTTAATTCTTCAGATATTTCTTTTGATTTTGCAACATTTTCAAGTTTTGATGCTTCATCCAGAAGATATTCAATATCTTCCCTTTCAAAATCTTTTATTGAGATTATGTTTTTTAGTTTAAAAATTTTAATCAACCCTTTTTTCTATCATATTATTTATATAATCGGCAAATTCATTGATTTCATCCATATTTAGCGTTGGAAGGCTTTTACCTTCTTTTTTATAGTTTTCAATAATATTATTTATTTTTCTTTTTTCAACAATGTTTCCTTCATCAGGGTCAAGTTCATATCCGAAGTTTGAGCAGAAGAAGGATGAATTAACTAATTGTTCGGTAAATGTTTTATTCAGTCTTTTTTCTATATTTTTCCCGTCACAATTCACAATCAATGCAATAGGCTTTTCCTGCAGTGTCCTGATGTTTGTTGAGATATATCTCCTGAATGAGCCCTGTACCCTGCCATTGTAAAGTGAAGCTGCAAGAATTATATAGTTGTATTTCTGTAAACATTCAGATTTCGCTTTTTCAATAGGTATAAGCTGTATCTGAGCTTTAATTTTACCTGATAATATCTTACAGGATTTTTTTGTTGATTTGTGAGATGTAGAATATATTATTGCAATTTTCATATGATTCTTTCAATTGGCACGACAAGTATGTCTTTTGCTCCCGCATTTCTTAAGTCATTTACAAGTTCGAATACCTGTTTTTCATCTATTACTGCCTGAACGGCAACAGTTTTTTCTGTAGATAAAACTTCAGAAATTGTTAAACCACCCATTGAAGGCATAACTTCTTTAACTTTGTTTAAATCATCATTTTTAACATTCATCATGATTAATTTCTTTCTATCAGCATCAAGAACTCCTTTGATACTTGTGCTGACGGATTCAATTAATTCTTTCTTGTCATTTAAACTGTCTTTATTGGCTATAACCTTGATGGTACTTTCCAAAATTGTACCTATTATTTTCAAATGATTCATTTTTAAGGTAGTGCCGGTACTTGTCAAATCAGTAATCAAATCTGATATTCCAATGAATGGTGCCGCTTCAGTTGATCCGCTCAATTTAACAATTTTTAAATCAAGTCCTTTGCTTTTCAAGTATTTTCTTGTCAGAACAGGAAATTCAGTAGCCACTTTCATGTCTTGTGTGATGTCATCAATGGAATTTATGTTTGATTCTTCAGGAGCAGCCAAGACCAGTTTTGTCTGACCAAATCTCAAATCAAGCAGCTCTTCAACATCGGCTTCATTTTCCTTTATTAAATCGACACCGGTTATTCCCATATCTGCAACTCCATCATTTACAAATTCCGGAATATCGGAAGCTCTTGCAAACATTACTTCTATATTTTCGTTAAATGTCTTTGAAATTAGTTTTCTGTTGTTTTTATCAATTAATCCCAAACCCGCTTTTTCTAAAATGTTTATTGAAGGTTCACTAATTCTTCCTTTCGATGGAACTGCAATTTTTATTTTCATTTTTTCACTCAAATTTTTTTTATCTTATATAAAATATATAAATCATGTTTTAAATACATTTAAGTATTACTTTTTTATTTATTTTAATAATTAATAATATTTTTTAATTATGAGCTCAATTTTGCAAAATATTTAAATATTAAGTTATATTATATTGTTATTTAACTTATGATTTTGTCTGTAAATCATAAGTTAGCAATAAACATAGTGAGGTGAAAATTATGTCTGAAATACCAAAAGCTCCTATTGCTAGGATTATTAAAGAATCTGGTGCTGAAAGAGTTAGTGAAGATGCAAAAGCTGAATTAGCTGCATACTTAGAAGAAGTTGCTCGTGATGTTGCTAAAGAAGC
>CAZQWN010000014.1:14315-33428 GCA_964596915.1 uncultured Methanobrevibacter sp. | reverse complement strand
TGTTGTTTGATGTGATTGTGGTTTCTGTTGGTCCGTAACTGTTGTATACGATTGCATCTGAATGTTTTCTGAAGTTTTCATATACCTTGGTTGAGAACTGTTCCCCTCCAAGGAATAAACATTTCAGGCATTTGATTGCTTTGCAGAACTCTTCCACTTCAAGATGTGAAGCCAATCTGGACGGAGTGAAGTCTGCAACTTCTGGTTCTTGCTCTTTGATTAATTTGGTTAATTCAGGAATGTTTTTAATTTGATTGTCATCAGCTAAAATCAATTTAACTCCATTGGAAATGGATGTTAATATGTCATCAACGGACACGTCAAAGGAAACTGTAGTAATACACAATAAGCTTTCATATTCTGATTTAGGGTTTTCCACTTGGTTACAGATGTTTTCATGTGAAATCATTACTCCTTTAGGATTTCCTGTTGAACCTGAGGTGTAAATCATGTATGCCAGGTCATCCGGTGTGATTTCGACATCAGGATTTTCCGCATTTGTTTCCTTAAGCAGTTCTTTAACATTTAATGAGTTTTCTTTATCTTCATCTGAAATAATGTAGTCCGCTTGGCTGTTTTCATAAATGTAATTTATTCTCTCTTGAGGATATTCCAAGTCTATTGGAATGTATGCACATCCTGCTTTCAGGATACCTAAAATTGAAGCTATTAAGTCGCTGTTTCTGCGAAGCATTACCAATACATTGCTTTTTGGTTTGACTCCTTTCTTAATCAATGCGTTAGCTATTTTATTTGCTTTTTCGTTAAGTTCAGCGGAAGTCAATGTAGCATCCTGTGCTACAAGTGCAATGTAGTCGGGGTCGGCTTCAACCTGTTTTTCAAAGCGTTTATGCAGGAATGGAGTTTCCACAGGAGTGAAGCTTGGTATTTCATAGTTTTTGCTCAGTTCAATTTCATTTATTTTTAGTTTTTCGATATCTTCATTAATGAACTGGCCTATGGTGTTTAAAACACCATTCAGGAATATCTTAATGTATTTTTCAGTGTATAACTGGTCATTGTATAATATGTTCAATTCAATGCTGTCTTCACTTTCATTGACATCCATTGTTATCTTATAGTTGGTTTCAAGGGTTTCCAGGTGAGTGTACTGATAATCCTTGCCGTTTATTGTGATTATTTCTTCGTCAAGGTTATTGTAGGTATACATGAACTCCGGTTTTAATTGGAACTCTTCTGAAATCTTTGTATACGGATAATCGGAATGTTTGATTGTTTCTTTCCAGATTTCAGCAGTTTGATTTAAGAGTTCTTTAACTGAAATTTCCCTGTCCTTATTGATGGATAGTATTGGCAGGGTTTTAACTAAAAATCCTTGAGTATTGTAGTAATCGGAACTTGGTCTGCCGTTATAGATGGTTGTCATCAATGTTTCATCTGAAAATGTGTATTTGTTCAGGTTCAATATTGTACTTGCCATGAACAGGACATTAGGACTAATTCTTTCATTTGCACAGAATTCCTTAATCAGTTGTGGATTGATACTTTTGGATACTGACTCCAGCTTTCCGTTATCCGGATTACCATTTAAATTAGGGGTTAAGATTGTTGAGTCAACTTCCTGGGTTAACAACTCATTGAAATATCTTTCAGAGGCAATGTATTCTTCACTTCCTTCATGTTCTGCCTCAATCAGTGCATTTGCATATCCGTCAATGACTTCTGCCTTAATTTCATTGCATTCATAAGCGTTTGCAAAGTTTCTGAATAGCTTGTCAATTGATTCACCGTCAGTTATCATGTGGTGAATGTCAATGAACAGTATGACAGCGTCATCGGTTACATATATTTTAGCTCTGAACAGCTGTCCGCCTAACAAATCGAATTTTTTGGTATTGAGGTTTTGAATTTCCTCATCAGTAATTGACGGCACTTCAACAATCGGAATGTCCTCGATAGCTATTGAATCATCATGCTTGTGCATTAACTTATCCCCATGCATAACAATTCTGGTTTTAAGATAAGGATATGCATTGATTGTTTTAATTACAGCCTCTTTTAGTTTTTCAGCATCAATTTCCTTGTCGAATCTTATGAGGTTAGGAATATTATACTGTGGAACGTCAGGGTTCTGCAGGCATTCGTAGTATACTCCCATCTGGTTTTCTGTCAGTGGGATGTACATTGAATTTTTTGATTCCTCTATGATTTTATCCAAGTCTTCGGAGCCTTTTGCATTATCTATTAGATGGGCAATATTTTGGATTGTCGGGTTGTCAAGTACTTCAAAAATGTTTATATTGAAGCCCATTTCCTCATAAATGCGGGATGTATATTTCATCAGTGACAATGATGTAAATCCGATTGCATACAAATCATCGGTTACACCAAATTCATTGGTTTCAGAAATTTCTGATGCGATATTGAATAGTTTCTCTTCGATTTCTGTTTCCGGTTGAACCATTTCCAGGCTGAGAATTGGTTTAGGAAGAGCTTTCAGGTCTGTTTTTTCGTTTGGTGTTTTCTGCATTTCTTCCATTTGCATAAAGACTGTTGGAACCATATATTTGGTTAATCTTTCTTTCAAGTGTTCCTTTAAGTCAGCTATGTTAATTTCACTTTCAGCGGTGAAATATGCACATAAATGATTAGTATTGTTTATTTTTTTAATTACAACAACATTTTCTTTTATGCCTGGGAATTTGGCGACGTTTGATTCTATCTCACCAATTTCTATCCTCAAACCTCTTAACTTAATTTGGTTGTCAATCCTTCCTTTAATTTCAATTTCACCGTCGTGATGTTTTATTGCGTAGTCCCCACTTCTGTAGTAGGGGATGCCGTCTATTTCAAGGAAGACTTCTTTGGTTTTTTCTTCCAGGTTATAGTATCCTTTTGCTACTCCAAAACCACCAATATAAAGTTCTCCCATCACACCTTCGGGCAGTAGTTCACCGTCTATGTCCCTTACTTCAGTTGCATAGTTGTACAGTGCCTTTCCGACAGTGATGAGTGTTGCATCTGTGATTCTTTTTGCATTGGACAGTACTGTTGTTTCAGTAGGTCCGTAAACGTTATAAAGTCCTGTCTCGTAATTTTCCAAAATGTATGAAAGCAGATCCTGCGGCACCATTTCCCCACCGACTGCAACATACTTGAATGTGGAAAATTCTTCATTGAATTGTTCGTTTTCAAGGTATTCCCTTAATCTTGACGGTGTAGTAAATGTAAGTGCATCCGGTTTTTCTTCACGGATAAGTCTGGTTAAATCAGTGATGTTTTTGGTTTCGCTGTCATTGGCCAAAACAAATTCCAGACCCAATGTCAGGGTCATAAAATCAAGCAGGAATGCATCAAAAGAAACTGTACTCAATCCAAGGGTTTTGCTCATGCTGTTATAGGCAACAGCTAACCTGTTTTCTTCAACATCTGTGAACAGGTTTGTAATGTTTTTATGGGAAGTCATTACGCCCTTAGGGTTTCCGGTTGAACCTGAAGTGTAAATCATGTATGCAAGACTATCTGGGCTGATTTCAACATCAGGATTTTCGATATTTTCTTCTTTAAGTAATTCTTCAACGTTCAATGAATTTTCTTTATCCTCGTCGGCAACGATATAATCTGCTTGACTGTTTTCATAGATGTAGTCGATTCTCTCTTGAGGATATTCCAAGTCGATTGGGATATAAGCACATCCTGCTTTCAAAATACCTAGAATTGATGCAATGAGATTGCTGTTTCTGTGAATCATTACCAAAACATTGCTGTTTGGTTTTATTCCTTTTTTGATAAGTGCATTTGCAATCCTGTTGGCTTTTTCGTTAAGTTCGCCGTAGGTTAATCTCTCACCATTTGAAACAAGTGCAGGTTTATCCGGTGACTTTTCGGCATGTATTTCAAAACGTTTGTGTATGAAAGGAACTTCAACTTCCTCAAATTCAATAGTTTCTTTTTCTTCAACAAGAGAAATGTCAGATAGGGTTGATTTGGATATGTCAGTTGATAAAATTTGGTTTATTATGGTTTCAATACTTTTTAAGAAAGTGTTTGCATATTCATCTGAATATAATTGATCGTTATAGAATGATGATAAGTTGAATCCTTCATTGTTTTGCATAATGTTCAGGTAAAAATTATATCTGTATTTAATGAATGAATTGAGGTCCAAATATTCGTTAAATGAATAATAGAATTCTGTTTTGAGACCGTACTCATCAATCACCTCGTCGGCTGAAAAGCCGGTATATTTCAAGTTTTCTTCCCAATCCTTTTGAATTTCCAGCAAATAATCTTTTATTGAGGTTTTCCTGTTTTCAAAATGGGTGGTGAAGATTATATTTTTTCCGTGGAATATGAGGTTTTCATCAGAAAAGTTGAATTTGTTCAATGCCAGTGAGACGCCAGCTAAAAAAAGAACATTTTCTGAAATTGAATTTTCTTCGCAAAATTCTTTTACTTTATTGTTTTCAATTTTTAATTCACTTTGACCTAATTTAGGAGTATTTTTTCCATTCAAATCAGGATTAAGAATTGTTGGCTCGTCAACATCTTGAAGGAGGCCTAAAAAGTAGTTATTGTAATTAGTTTTTTTATCAACCATAATTTCATTCCCTTTATTATATTATTATTATGAAAAAATTTGTTTTTTTATTTAAATAAATGTTTGGTATTTAATTCAATTTTCAAATTAAATATTGAATATATTATAAAAAAGAATGTTAAAAATAATGCAAGATGTGAAAAGATATGTAAAATATTTTTTAATAAGAAAAATAGAGGAATGAATATTCCTCTAACGTTTAACTTTTAATGTGGTTTTGATGGTGTTTTTGAGGTAGGTAACTTGCATGGTGTATTTTTTGCCTGCCTTGAGTTTTTTGATAACGTTTTTCTTGATGGTAAATTTAGCTATTCCTTTTTTGTTGGTTTTTGCTGTGAATTTCTTACCATTAAGTTTTAATGTTATCTTTTTACCTTTAACCGCCTTTTTACCGTTTTTGAGTGTTGCTTTAACGGTCAGTTTTTTAGCAGACTTTTTAACGGTATATTTGCTGGTTTTAAGGTTTTGTTTTACTTTTATGGTCTTTTTAATTGTTTGACCTTTGTATGTTGCTGTTAATTTGTAGGATTTTGGTTTTAAAGTTTTAGGTATTTTCAAAGTAACGTAACCCTTGGCATTGGTTTTAACTTTATATGTTTTCTTGTTGAGTTTAATTGTTACTACTTGGTTTTTACCAACAAATTTGCCATCATCACCAACAATTCTTGCTTTGAACTTGGATCCATCAAAGTAATACATTGCAACATTGCTGGCACCACTGAACCTTGATTTTACCGCAATTTTAGTTTGTTTGTTGTCAGCGTTTGAAGGGTTTACAACAACAATTGTTTGCTGCTTGGTCAATTTGGTGAATTTAAGGGTTACATATCCTGATGCATCAGTTGTGTAGTTTTTAAATTTACCATTGATTGAAATAGGAACTTTAGTATTGTTTAAAGGAATTCCTGCAGAAGTTACTACTTGTATTTTATAATTATAGTTGCTGTTGTATCCTCTAGTAACATTGGATGAAATGATGGTACTGTTTATTTTAATATAATTCACAATTGAAATGTTATTGTATGTTGTTGTGATATTATATTCTCCAACATCACGGTCTATTGGAAGTTTGGCCAATCCGTTTTCATCTGCAATTACAGTGTAGTTTTCATCACCGAATTCGAAAATGACTGTTTCGTTTGCACCAACTTTAGCAACAAACGGTGTGTCATTACCGTAATATTTCACTAGGCTATTGGTAATGTTAATATCACTAATTGTATATGCTTTAATGATAGCTACGGCGTCTTCAGTTTTTAAATCTATCCAAGTTTCACCATCCTTATCTGTACTTACAAAAGACTTGTCTGGTAAGATTTGAATTCTGCAATTCATTATAATAGGTGCTTTATTTTTAAATAGTATTTTAAATGTATCATTCTTTTTGATTTGGATATATTTATTCAGTTTAATTGTTTCATATCCTGAAAATGAACTTACACCTTGTTGTACATAAACTAAAACACCATTTACTATTATTCCAAATTCATATTCTGAACCTGCATCCTCAAAGTATGTTCCTACAGAAGCAATTAATTCATCTTCATCAGCAGTAAATTCATTAAAATAGTATTTTCCATTTTTGTAAAATCCTATATCTCCACCTATGCCCAGTTGGTAAATCCTGTTGTATGTATCATTGTTAATTATGTAAGCGATACTTGCCTCTTCTGCATATGAATTGTCATAATATGATAAATAGAAATAACCGTTATCTCCCCATTCGGTTCCCCAGCTGTTTTTACAAATCCATGCACCGTCACCTGGAGGTCTGTTTTGGGGATTGAAATTATTTCTGGAATAATTATCATCCCATCCTACAAGGGTGACACCATGATCTCCACTGTTTTTGCCGTTATAATATTGTGCACTATTTACAGGGTTATAATATATGCTTTCATTAAAATCTGAATTATGTGTGAGTGCAACAGCACCATACTTAATTAATGCCTCTTTAAGTTGTGAAATTATATCTTGAACATTTTTTCTTGCAGGGACAACAACAACATTTTGAATGTGAATGTCTTCAGGGGTTATAAACAATGAAGATATTTTACCAAGTTCGTCATAACCATCATATTCTTCAGGGTAAATTCCCATCCAATCAACCAGATAGGTTATAGCCTCATTAATTCCTGCCCCTTCAACGACACTTGTACTTCCATATTTTGAATATTTGAGCATTGAATTTTGAACATTATTTACAGATAATGAATAACTCACATTTGCATATCTCAAAAGTGCAGATTCTAATGCTGCCATGTTAGCGAATGCCCAACATGCTCCCATGAATCCTTGGTTTTTTACAGGGGAAACCCAACCGTAAGTTCTTAAATCGAATTTTTCAGGCAATTCATCATATGAAATTGTATTGTTCAATATTATGAATGGATTTGCTGTATTTTCGAAATTATAGTTGTTGTTTGTATTGTGGAATGAATAATTATCATTAGTGAAGTTGTTTCTACCGGATTTTACATTTCCATTTACTCCGTACATGCTTGTAACATTGGAGGGGTTCTTGAAGTAATTATCGAGTAAGGTCATATTACTGTCATATATATAAATGGTTGAAACTTCATGGCCAAGATTGTTTTCAAATGTGCTGCCTGAAATGCGTATGTTTCCCATATCAAAATAAGCGGCTCCACCATAGGATATGTTATCTATAAGTGTGTTGGATTCAAATTTTGAATCATAAATGAAAACGTCTGCATAACTTGTATAGACTGCACCGCCTTCATATTCTGCTTTATTTGATGTGAAATTTGTATTGGAAAGGGTTAAGTATCCTCCTAATTGAAGAATAGCTCCTCCAAATCCTGAATAGCAGTTGTTGAATGTACATTCCTCAATTCTAGCATTTAAAAATTTATTTTCATTGATATTTCCATTCACATCTATAAAGATTGCACCACCGTTATTTTCACTTGAATCATTGTCAAATTCACAATTGGAAATGGTTATTTCCTTTATTAATTTAGTTGCAATTGCACCTGCAGTTTTATTTGCATGCAGGTTTTTGAATTTTGAGTTGGTGATTGTCAGTTTTGAATTCTCATCAGCATATATTGCAGGTGAATACTTTGAAGTTGTATTTAAAAAAGTACAAGAGTTCATTTTTAAAGTTGAATCAGAAATATAAAGGTGGCCTTTGATGATTTTTTCTGAACTGCTGATGAATGTTGAATTTCTTATGTCAACATTAGAGAAAAAAGCAGATATTGAAGCTCCATCATCTCCCGCATTATCAATGAAGTTACAATTTTTAACAGTTAATTTGCAGTTGTTTGTATATACTGCGCCAATGTTGATATCTCCGGTACCGGAACAATTTATGAAAGTCACATTGTTTAATATTAAGTTTGTTGTAGATTTTATTGCTGAACCGAAGGTATAATGTCCATTTTTGATAATTAAATTATTTATAGCAACATTGTTTCCTGTTATGGTTAATGCCCTTGCCTGATTTCCACAGTCAATTACATGATTGTTTCCATTAATCACATAATTGTCATTTGTCACGTTTACTCCTTCAACATAAAGTAAATCACTATTATTGTTGAATTTATAGTTCTGTTGCATGTCAAAAGTTTTAGTTTGAAGTTCCATGTCGCTCTCTAAGGACATGAATGACATGGCTCCTGGGCTGTCATCTTTTAAAACATCCGTATTCATATTGTCAGTATTATTTGAATCTGCTGCGGATATTGCAGTGACTGAAAATAATAGTATAAGCAATATGGATAGATGTATCATATATTTTTTAAATTTCATATTTTTCTCCAAAAATTTGTACAAAACTAGTTTTATTTAAAATAATATTTATAAATATTCAAAAAAAATAAGGGAGTTAGAGAAGAATTCTCTAACGTTTAACTTTTAAGGTTGTTTTTATGGTGTCTTTGAGGTAGGTAACTTTAACGGTGTATTTTTTACCTGCCTTGAGTTTTTTGATAGCTGCCTTTTTGATTGTAACCTGTACAATTCCTTTTTTATTAGTTTTAGCAGAGTATGTTTTTCCATTTACTTTAAATGAAACTTTTTTATTTTTAATAGCTTTGTTTTTACTGGTTTTAAGGGTTGCTTTTAAAACTAATTTTTTAGCGGATTTTTTAACGGTCACAGTCTTTTTAGCAGCTTTCAACACTTGTTTTACCTTGACGGTTTTTTTAATTGTTTGGCCTTTGTAGGTAGCTTTTAAAGTGTATGATCCAGGAGTTATGGTGTTAGGTATTTTAAATGAAACGTATCCGCTTGCACCAGTAGTCCTTGTGTAACTTTTGTTTTTAATTTTAAAGGTTACTTTTTGCCCTTTTCCAACAGGATTTCCATAATCATCATAAATCCTCACTTTAAATACAGTTCCGTCATAGTAGTCCATCGCAATGTTTTTAGCGCTGGAGAATCTTGAAATGATATTAATGTAAGCTGAAACTTCTTCTCCAGTATCAGGATTTTCTAATATCAGTTCATGTTTTCCGATGCTTAATTTAGCCAATGCAATATCAACACTGCCATTCATGTCTGTGGTTAATGTGAAGTTTTTACCGTCAATAGAATAGGTAATGTTTGTGTTGTTTAAATACTCATCGTACCCATCAAAGAATGTTATATTAATTGCTGTGTTGCTGTTGTATGTCCTTGTATATTCATCATCCACGTCTATGGAGGAGTATAATATTTCAAAAACATCTACAAATTCTTCATCATCATATTCAACAGTAACACTGTAGTTTCCAGGAGTGATGTTTTGATTAAATTCAGCTTTACCGTCTTTAACGATGGTTGAAGCTATGCTTTTACCGTCTTTTGAAATGGTTACTTTAGCTCCTTCGACATATCCTTGGATTATGGCTTTGTTCGGATTGTAATGTTGGGTTGGGTTTGATGCAGCATTATCGTTTTTGAAGGTATATGCTTTAATACAAACGGCTTTGCCTTGTGCACTGTAATCTATGATTTCGTCACCGTTTTGATATATTGAATTTCCATTAAAAAAGTATTGTCTGGAATTTTCAAGAACTGGGGCATATTTTGTTTGGATTTGCACTGTAAAATTAGCGTTTTTACCGACAGCAACTTTTTTATTTAGTTTAACTGTTTCAAATCCGCTGAATTTTGATTTACCGCTTTGGGTGTAAACCTGTTTGCCGTTTACAAAAATTGTTATTTTATAGTTTTGATTAGCAGTATAGAAGAATGTACCGACAGCCGCAACCATCTCACCTTCTGCGCTGGTGTAGGTATTTTTGTAAATTATGTCATTGCCTTTTGCACTTTCGTAGTAGTTACCTTGAAAAGCGGCAACGTCATATTGGTAGAGTCTGTCGTAGACTTCGGTATTGTTTATGACATAACCAACTGCTTTTTCTCCTCTGAGAACTGCATCGTAATATGAAAGGTAGAAATAGCCTTTATCTCCCCATTCAGTTCCCCAGCTGTTTTTACAAATCCATGCGCCGTCATGACCCGGGTCTATTTTGAAGTTGTCTCTGGAAAAGTTGTCATCCCATCCGACAATTGTAATGAAATGGTTTCCTAAACTTTGATTGTTACAGTATGATGCTTTTGTATCCTTGTTGTAATATGGATTGTTTGGATCTGCCCCATTTACGTAAGCGGTTAATGCGCCATAGTTGATTAGAGCATTTTTCATTGAGGTCATATTGGTAGTATCAAGGATTACAGCATCTGAAATGTGGTAGCTATTGTCGGTAAATAAAATTGGAGATATTTTTCCAAGTTCGTCATATTTGTCGTTTTCAGTGTTTACAACACCTAACCAGCTTAATATATAACTTAAACCGCTGTAAATAGTACCTCCTTCAGTCAAGAACGGCATTCCATAAATTGAATATCGGATACCGGAGTTTTGTATGTTGTTGTTGGAAATATCTAATTTTATTCCGGTTGCTTTTAGGAATGCGGATTCAAAAGCACCGGTAGTACCGAATGCCCAGCATGCTCCATTCCGTCCTTGATTTTCTACAGGAGTTACTGCTCCGAAGTCACGCAAGTCAAATTTAGCATCATTAACGCTTCCTGTTACTGCAATCGGATTTAAAACGATTTTTTTACCTGCAAAATCTACGAATGTAGCAAATGTCTCATCATTTAATTCGAATTTATCACTTTTTGAGGTAATATTTTTATAATATGATCCCTCTTTAAGTAAGTTTCCATGAATCCCTTCTTTGTTGTTTTCAAATGTTGAATTTATAGCTGTAATTAAGCTGTCAAATGAATATATTGCTCCACCTTCAAAAGCTACATTATCTATGAAATCACAATATTCAATTTCCTGTGAACCGTAATCCAAATACATTGCTCCACCGTTAGCGAAGGACATGTCTTTGTAATCAAGGGTATTGTTTTTAAAAATGCAGGTTCCAGCATAGAATGTGGAATTTGATGTATAAATCGCTCCACCTGAGTAGGTTGCCTTGTTGTTTGTGAAATTAGAATAGAGGATGCTCAATTTTCCTCCAAGCTGCAATAGTGCTCCACCGAACTCTGATGAACATTTATCGAATAAAGTGTTATTAATAAGAACCCATTCATCGCAGTTTTCATCGTCTCCTCCGTTTACATCAGCATAGATTGCTCCGCCGTTTTTTGTGGAACTGACATTTGAAAATGTACAGTATTGTATATTTAATGAAAACTGATCGTCTTTAAAGACACCTAGTTTCTTTACAGCAATTGCACCTCCGGTAGCGATTGCACGTAAATTGGAAAATCTGGTGTTTCTAATGTCTATTTTAGAGCCTGATCCATAAATTGCTGTTGCATAGGTGGATGTTGTATTCTCAAAAACACTGTTTTTAACATCAACCAAAGATTTTACAGTATAAATTAATGACCAATTTATAGGATTTTTGTTTGTAAATCGGGTATTTTGTATGTATAGCTGGCAGTCATTTGTATAAATTGCTGTGCCTTCCGGAGCAGCATTGTTTTCAAACCGGCAATTGTTGGTAATTAATGTACTTTTTTCTGCCCAAACTGCAGCACCGCTAGTTTTATCTTTATTATCAATAAATTTAACATTATTCAACGTTAATTTGGCATTTACAAGTATTATAGCACTTTCACCACAGTTTTTAAAAGTCAAATCTCGTATTGTAAATTCTCCATTATATAATTTGAATACTCCTCCAGCATTGCTACCATCAATAATATGATTATTACCATTGATAGGGTAATTTGCATTATATCCCTCAACGTCAATTCTTGTATCTTTCCCTTCTTCAAATGCATAATCTGATATTAAATCTGCTTTCGTTTTTTTAAATTGGTATAATAAATCATCATAACTTCTGACTTCACCAAGTGATACAACATCTTCGTCAGTCATCTCCAGACTGTCGTCGGTTTGATTTGTATCTTCAGCAAAAACAAATCCAACAGAGAAAATCATTAACAGAAGAAATATTATGCTTATCTTAAAAAATTTCAAGTTTATCTTCTCCATTTAGTTGTCATTAGTACTTTGTCTATACTATTATAAAATATTTTTTCATATTATAATTTTAAAATAGATGATTGACGTTACTGTTCATGATTTAGTTAAATTAAGAAAATCAGCTTAAGCAAAGTGATGAATTTAAAAATAAAAAAATGTGGCTTGAGTCACATTTTTAAAAAAAGAAATGAATAAAACAAAGGTTTTATTCTAGAATTGATTTGATAGTGTCTTGATCTGGAGCATTGATTTCAATTACTTTTCCGTCAACGTCATAATCAAAGATTGTGCGGCCGTCTTTTTCAGTGAGGAATCCATCGTGATTTGCGATTTTCATTGGATTTTCACCGGTTAAGTTATCGATTGTACCGTCATTAGCGAAGAATACTTTAACAACAATGTTTGTGTCGTTGTTGTAGAATTCAGTAGCTGATACTTTGCAGCCTTCACCAAATGCGTCGGTGTCATTAGCTAAAATTCTTGCGGATTCATTTTCTTTAAATCCTTCAGGAATTTTGAATTCAACTCCTTGTATTTTAAGTTTATCATTGTCTAAAGAAATGTCTCCTCCATCGGAATTGGATTCACTTCCGAATGAAAAATTAAATCCTTCAGCGCTAACAGCACTGATGGAAACTCCAATTGCAATTAATGCAACTAAAACAATCATTATCTTTTTCATTTAAATCACCTATTTTATAACATTAACTGTTATATTAATAGTTTTAGTAATAATGATATAAATATCTAAAGTTTATATAACTTTTAAAAACAGTTCATATATTATTGTAGTTGATGGTTCAGTGTTTAAAAAAATGGTGTGAAGAAGATAACTGTTTAGTTATCTTCAAATCTTCTTCTGTCAATTAATTCTTGACGTTTACCTGGGTTCCATCCTCCGGATGCAGATTTAGCACGTCCAACTTGTTGTACGTATCCGGTAATTCTGTCATACCATTCTACATCTTCAGATTCTCCGCAGGTAGGGCATGTATTGTTTAGCCCTTTCATTAAAGTTTTACATTTTAAACAGAAGCTTAATGCTGAGCTGTAAGCCCAGAATCCGATATCGGATTTTCTAGCAATTTTGTTGGTTAAACTCATTAATGAATCTGGATCGGAGTAGGATTCTCCCATGAATGCATGGAAAATGTGACCACCAGGAGTTAAACTGTGATATTGCTCTTCAATTTTGATTTTTTCAATTAATGATAATCCTGTGTCTACTGGTACGTGTGAGGAGTTGGTGTAGTAGTTAGCGTTTCCGTCACCTTGTACGATTGCTTGGTCTCCGAATTGTTTTTTGTCGAGAGTTGCAAATCTGTATGCAGTAGATTCAGCAGGAGTTTGGAGAACAGACCATCTGAGTCCGGTTTCTTCTTGTAATTTTTTAGCTCTTTGGTTTACGTATTCAAGACATTTTACACCAAATTTATTAGCATCAGGGTTTTCGATTCCTTCTCCGAATAATGATAATAACATTTCGTTAAGTCCAACAAAACCAAAGGATAAGGTTGAGTTTTGGATTCTGTAGTAGGAATCTTCAGCTACTTGTTGTTTTAGGAATGGTAAAATGTGGAAATCGTTTAAACATTTTAATCCTTGTTCTCTTCTTAGCATTAATGTTTCAACTGCTAAATCCATGTATTCGTCTAAGTATTCGAATACTTGGGTTTCGTCTTTGGATTGGTATCCGATTCTTGGGAAGTTTAAGGTTACGTATGCGAGGTTACCGGTTCTTAAACAGTCTTGATCCCAGTCACCGGTCCAGGTGTCTTGTAAACAGGTTCTGCATCCCATGTAGTTTGCCATTTGGTTTCTGTATTCTGGGAACATATTTACAAAGTAGGATGAACCGTATTTTGCGGATAATTCGTGAACTAACCTGATGTCGTCTTCGTATTCACTGGTCATTGTTTCAGGTCTTAGTGTGTAGATTGTATTTGGGAATAAGTGAGGTTTACCTTCATTGTCTCCTGTGAGTAATGTTTCAGTGAATGCTCTTTGGATTAATCTGGTTTCTTCTTCATAGTCAGCGTAAGTTCCTACAACTTGGCCTTTTGGTCCGTATGCGGTTTCGTCTTTCAAGAAGTCAGGAACACCGAATTCCAATGCCATACTTGTGAATGGTACTTGTGATCCTCTTGCAGCATAGGCCATGTTCAGGTTGTAGACAAGCATTTGCACAGCTTGTTTGATTTCATCGTAGGTTCTGCCTCTTGCGAACGGTGCAACAAATACATTCCATAATGACATTCCTTGTCCTCCGGACATGTTCTGTTGTGCTGCAAGCATGATTTCGCCGGTATGGTTCATTAAAGTTTCCATGTGGTTTGGCGCACCTGCAATGGAGGTGTGGTCACCGGTACCGTCCACTTTAAGTCCATATTTGATGAAAGTTCTTATGTCATGTTGCATACAGTTCATTGGTCTTCCTGCGAAGAATTCTAAATCGTGAATGTGAATGTCACCGGACATGTGTGCGTCGGCTAAGTGTGCTGGTAACATTTTTAAGAGTGCGTATTGTTTTAACGCTTCGTCAGCTACATGCTTGTGAATACTTTCAGGGTTGTGAATCATGTTTGCGTTGTCCCTGTTACCGTTTTCGATAAGTGAGGTAATGTTGTATACAGGGATACCTAAACGGGTGTAACGGCTTCTTAAGTCTTCTAAGCCGTATTCAATCAATTTTGTGTTGACCATTTCCCTAATCATTGGAGCGGTCAGGTATTCTACGTTCAGTTTTTTGAGTTCTTTCCAGGTTTCAGTAGCAATCTCAAAAGCGGTTTCTTGGCTAGCGCCGGTTTCTTCAATTAATGTATTAGCGATTTTTGATAAGTCAAATGCTTCAATAGTATCTCTGGAAGTACGTACTTTTAATTGAGTGCTTGCTAAGTATTTGTTTGCGATTTCAGGGTCGATGTCTTCAAGACATTCGTGTACGATTTTTTTGATTTCTTTTGTTTTGATTCCGTCGTATAGTTGAGATACTACAGTTGCGATGATTTTGTCAGATTCAAAGAATGGGGTTTCAACCATTACTAATGATTTTAATAGTTTTTCGTAACTGAATCTTTCTTTAATTCCGTTATTTTTCTCTACATTGATTTTAACGGATTCATTTAAATTATTTCCTAATTCTGATATTTTTTCCATTTTTTTCACACCATTTTTCCTACGTTTTAATGAAAATGAAATTTAATACGAGAGAGCATGCTCTCTCAATTGTATTAACTATATGTTGGGACTTGTATATATATTGTTCGATTAGGTACGAACAAACAAGTTCTATATTATACGAACATATAATTAATAATTGGTTTTTCAAAGTATATAAAATGTTCGTCGTATCACGAACAGTATTATTTTACTCTGAAATTTACTATATGATCAATATATAATAAATGAAAGTGCTAGAGCATTTGATGAGTAATACCCTAGAAGAACACGTCAAGTGAACTTTGCTTTGACTTGTCACTTTCAAAAAGTGACTTGATACCGAACTCCTGAATCTCAAGGCGCTGTCTCAGATATGGTGAAATGGGATATCTGTCAATAAGCTCTTGTGAAATTTCAAGATACTTGGTAACGGATCCCTTTGAAACTGAAAGAATCAGGTTTCCACCACATTTTTCACATTTTCCGGTAAGCGGCATCCTTCTGTATTTTGATCCGCACTTTGTGCATCTAACCTTCTGTTTGGAAAATGCCCTTGAGTTACCCATAATATCCGGCAGGAAGTGGGATGAGAGAACCTTTTCAACAACTCCACGTTGGTCAACTGCCCGGATATTTTCTGCAAGTGCAATCTGTGCTTCCACTTTTTCTCTCATTGACGGCAGAGTCTTGTAAAGACAGATTGTAGGTCCTGCATGGATGCTTGTTGTGTGATGGGAAAACATCAGTCCCTCATACTGCTGTGGAGTTCCCAGATGCATTTCTACATTGTCAATGTATTCAAGGACTTCTGCAGGCTTGTGGGGGGTGTATGTCTCTTCATAAAACTCGACAGGGAATCTTTCGAATATGTCAAGGTTGTGGGACTCGTCGTCTATCTCCTCAGGATCAATTCTTGTGGATAAAACTAAAGGAGCATCCATACTTCCCCCTCTTGTGTTCGGCAAGTATGATTTTGAAAAGTTGATGATTGCATCCAGCAATAACATTACTGCATCCTCGTCACTGTCACAGTTTCTACGTTTAGCGGAGTGGAAATATGGATGTGCATAGCATCCGAGGGCCTTGGTAAATCCAACGATTCTTCCAAGCACTCCTGCTGAAGTGTGCGGTGCAAGTCCTGCCACCAAATGGCCAATCAGGTCACTTTTCTCTTTAACGTTGTAGAACGGTTCCATTCCGTAGAATCTTGTAAGCTCGTCGTCAATGAACTGTGCGGTTCTTAAAAGATATTCTCCGCAGTTGTCTGAAATCACAATGTCCTGGACCCGTAGCTCAATGATTTGATCTTCATTTTCAATAGAGTTTCCGTAACAGTCCTTTTCATAACCCATCTCCTTGAGCTTTTCAACTGTAACCCCAATCTCTTTTGGGACGAAATGTGTAAGGGGAAGATCGGTTGAATCGTGTCTTATGGTTCCGTCCTTAAATGTGAATACTTCGTTTTTGGCTCTGAGTATTCCCTTTTCAAGAGGTTCTGCCAGTTTTGATTCTGAAATCATGCCGACAACACCTTTTATCTCATCAACCCTTCTGACTTTAACGTTGTCGGATGCTTTTTTAAGCATTGCCGCAAGGGGGATATTTCCATTCCTAGGGGGCATGATTTCTGTAGGGGTTCCGCATTTCGGACAAAGTGAATTGTTTGAACTGATTCCGCACTCGGGATTGGTACATTTCCTGCTTGCAACTTCAACTTTAATGTTTCCCTTTTTGGCTGCAGTTGCAATAAGTCTTCTTGAACCGCCGTAGTTTCCAATCGGAAACAGTCCATGCGGTGCAGGTCTCATAAGCCTTTCCTTGGATTTTTCAGGCCTTCCTACACGGGTACCTATGTATGCGGGAGCCTTGTTTTTGATTTCAATTGGTGAAACTTCATTGACGGCATCTATTGTTGTTGATTTTTCAGGCAACCTTTTAGTCAATGTCATTAAAAGAGCATAGGAATGGTCTTTGTCAATGAGGATTTTATCTTCACGGACGGTATGTGGAACTCCGATTACTTCTAAAACTCTTTTTGGATATGATAAATCCAGCTTGATTCCTTCATTAGGTTTGTATGTGCTTTTACATTTGATGATTAAATCAATCAGACTGTTTAAATCATCAATTGTGACATCATTGTAGCAGTAGGTGTATTTCGGATGTAGGGGAATGTTATATTCCTTTGACAGTTTTACAGCTTCAACAGCCGGCAAATAGTCATATTCGAGGCTGTGCAAATCCAGGTCATTGTTGTCGGCATCGAACTTTTCGCTGCGTGTTAACAATTGTATCCACCATTCCTCAACCCATCCTGAAGGGTATAACGGCTGGTTGTTTCTTAAAAATTCTCCGAATGCAACGAGCATGTCTCCTAAAAACAATATCTCAACGACATCCTTTTTGACTTCACGTGCCTTTTTAACGCTATTTAGAATTAACACGTCGCCGTTTTTGAGTTTAACGGTTGGCCCTTCAATTGAGTCGACCGGAACAACACAGTTACCTTTTCCGGGGTATTCGATTTTAAGCTGTGTTCCCACAGCCAGAAACTCAAGCAACGCCATTGTTGCAGGATGAACTCCCATTGTTGCAAGGCCGGTGTTTCTTGACCTTCCGTATCTTAGCCTGAAAGCACCTTTCTCGGAAGGATATCCCAAAATAGGTCTTCCTCCTATGATATCCTGGATGTATTTAGGTTCGCTTATAATATCTGATTCTCCACCTTCATCTCCGGAGGATTCCTCCTGTTTAGGTTTTGAATATTCGGTAAGCCATTCCCAGTCAAGGCCAAGCTTTTTGGAAATCTTGTGGATTTTTTTGGATTTCTGGATTACTCCTTCAACCATCGCAAGCAAAGCTCCACCACGGATGTTGTTTGTCTCAACACGCTCCAAATCCCTGTGGGACACTTCAACCTTGTCGGTCTGTTCACCGGATACCTCTACGGGAATGTGGTTTGCGGCGAATCTCACTTCCTCTGGTGTTGGTGAGTACTGCAGATTTGTAACTTCTGATTCATAAAGCTCCACTTCTTCCACGTATCTTTCGATTTCATCTTCAATTGGCTTGAACTCGTCGATGCCTATAGCACGTCTGATTTTGTCTCCTAAAAGAACGGCCAAAGCAGCAGCTGTACCTCCAGCACTTCTGATTGGTCCTGCAAAGTATACTCCAATGTATTTGGTTCCGTCAAAGTTGTCCTTAATCTTAACGTCTGAAATACCTTCTAGTGGTGCTGCTACAACTCCTTCTGTTAGAATTGCAAGTGCTGTTCTGAGGCCCTGGTCGCATCTCTGTTCCTGATTCCATTTTGCCTTTTCTCCTACAAGCTCAAATTTTTCGGATGCGATTTCAGCTGCAATCTCAAATGCAACGGACTCCCTATCCATATCTTTCTCTAATTCCTTGATACGTTTTGCCACACCTTCGGGGCCAACAAGCCCCTCCACTCTTTCAGCTAAATCCTTTGCAAGAGGTACTTCAGTTTCTGTTTCAACATCGAACCCTTTGGATCTTGCCTCATTAGCTATATCGTATAGGTGATGGGTTTCTGCTTCTAATCTATCAAAATAATCCATGGTAATCGCCACAAGTTACAAAATTAATTCAATATAATATAGTTAGATTTTCATGATATTTTAATATTTTCAAGGGGGGAAATTTTCACATTAAAAATAGTTAAATATGTTGTTAAATATAATTCTATTATTAGTATTTAGATGTTGAACTTTAGATTATTATTGCTATTTTGGTGATTTTAATGTCAAATGATAAACCAATAAATGCCATGTATGGCCAAAAAGTAAAATTAGATTTGGATAAAATTAGAAATAAGAATTCAAAACCTGCAGAAACTGTTGATGAAGTTCCTGCAGAACCTGTTGTTGAAAATTCTCCTGCTGAGCCTGTTGTTGAAGAGGTT
>CAZQWN010000014.1:0-14215 GCA_964596915.1 uncultured Methanobrevibacter sp. | reverse complement strand
GTAGAGGAAGTTGTTGAGGAAGTTCCTGTTGAGCCTGTTGTTGAAGAGGTTGTAGAGGAAGTTGTTGAGGAAGTTCCTGTTGAGCCTGTTGTTGAAGAGGTTGTAGTGGAAGTTGTTGAGGAAGTTCCTGTTGAGCCTGTTGTTGAAGAGGTTGTTAAAGAAAAACCTGCCAATGAAGAAAAATCAACTAATCCCGACTCAAAAAAATTAGATGATTTGAAAAGGAAACTAAAAGAAAAAGATGAAAAATTATCTAATCAATCAAGCGAACTCAACTATTTAACCAATAAGATCATTCCTAAATTCAAAAAGGAAAATGCAGAGTTAAACAAACTTAAAGTTGAATTGACTGATGCATTGGAAAAATCCACAAGGAAATATTTCGATCAATTGGATATCAATGCGGATTTAAGTAATAAGATAGGTAAGCTCGGGGCTGAAGGAGCTGTTAATAAAGTACGGGCAGACAAATTGGAATCTGAGATCAAAACTCTTAAAGAAGACTACGAATCTAAAATTGATGAATATAAAGAAAAATTGGAAAATTTTAATGTTGACGATATCAAAAACGAAAACGAACGATTGTCTGATGAATTGGAAGATATTGGAGTTAAGTTATCCGATTCCAGAAAAGAAAATATTGCTCTTTCAAATGAAGTTGACAAGCTAAGGGCTGAACTTATTGAGCTTGGAAACTATAAGGATGAAGTTGACAGTCAAAACAAAAATGAAATTGACGGATACAAAGAAGAGATTTCTTCACTCAGCACTCAACTCAAACTCAAGGAAAGCAGCTACGACAAACTGTCCAATGAACATAAAAAAGAAGTTTCCGATTTACACAATACAATAAGGAGACTTGAAAACGAATTGGAAAAACAATCCAACAAAGGATTATTCAATAGATTAAGATGATTAAATTCATCTAATTTATTTCTTTTTTTTTAAAATGACTCAAGATAACTATTTTATGAGCGAGGCCATTAAAGAAGCTGAAAAATCTTTAGCTGAAGGAGGCATTCCAATAGGTGCAGTTTTAGTTAAAGATGGTGAGATTATATCCAGAGGTCATAACAGGCTTATTCAAAATGATTCTGTTGTCTTGCATGCTGAAATGGATGCAATTGAAAATGCAGGCCGTCTTAATTATGATGAATATATTAAATGCACGCTGTATACCACATTGTCTCCATGTCCAATGTGTTCCGGTGCTGTGATATTGTATAACATTCCGAGAGTTGTCATTGGGGAGAACACCACACTGATGGGAGCCGAAAACCTTTTGAGATGCAATGATGTTGAAGTGGTCATTCTCGATGACATGCGATGCCGTGACTTGTTTTTGGAATTTGCATGCAACAATTCTGAAATCTGGGATGAAGAGCTTGCAAAGGTCGGCAACACTACAGAGGTCAAATAATGGAAATTATAGTAACTGATGAACGTGATGAAAGGTTCATTGAAATGTGCGAATCTTTTGGATGTTTTATTGACGATCCGCAGGTAGTTTTGCTTTTGATTAATTTCGGTAGGACTGTAGGATGCACAAGCTTCATGGTATATGATGCCGATTCGGCAGAAATCACCACACTGTTTTTAAACTCCTACGATGATCGTGAAAGGATTTCATATAAGCTTATAAGACAGCTTGAAAAGATAGCTATGGAATATGAGTTCAAAAGTGTAGTTGTCAGTTTCGACAGTCGTGAAGACATTCTGATTGATATTTTTGAAAAATTGGACTATGTCTCTGTAGAGAATACAGATGAAATTCTTCTTAAAAAAGAGTTTAAAAGCATGATTTAATTCATTATTTTTTTGTAATCTACCATTTGTTTTCACTGTTTCTATATTTTTTTCAAACTTTTCATTTAATTGAAGGCACTGCTGATATTTTCATAGTTATTTTTTAAAACCAGAAATCATAGATTGAATTTTCATTTTAATTTAAGTTTTGTGTGGTGAAAAAAAGAGAAGTTTAAAAGATTAAGCTTCATGTCTTAATCTTTTTACAACAAAATCTTTATCTAAGCTTAAGAGGAATGATGCTGCTCTTGGGCCTTGTTTTTGACCAAGAATCATTTTATAAATAGCTTGGAATCCCTTTTGAGGTTTTAATCCTTGAGCTTCCAGGATTCCATACATTGCATCGTGCAATTCAGCTGCATCATCAAACTCTGTGCTTTCCATAAGGTCAGCCAGTTGATTTAAGAATTGGGTTTGCTCATCTGTTAGAGGCAATTTAGGAATGTTTTTCTCCTGCACTTGGAATTTCACGAATTTAGGTGCGTAGGTGTCTAACCAGTAGATTACATTATCGACTCTTTCCCTGTATTGGGCCATTTCCAATTCGGTTAATTCACAGAACTCTTTGTCCTTGAAGCTTTTGGTCAATTGGGAATTTCTTTTAAGTATGTCAAAGATTTTTTCAAGGTCGTCTCCTGCAATCTGGTAAGCGTTGACCAGGAATCTGAAAGGCGGTCTGAATGGTAGTGGAGCGTCAGGAGTCATTTGAACTATTTCATAGATTTCTTTGAATTTCCTTTCTTCTTTTTCAGATGGAGCTTCAACTTCATCGTAAAATACTTTCTCAACGGTGTCAAACTGATCGATAAAGTCTAGGAAAGGCATTTTAGGTGAGAAATCCTTTGCTTTCATAGGTTTTGACCTAAACAGGTAGTAGTGAAGACTTTCTGCAGGTCCGATTTTCAGCCATTCTTCAGGTGCAAAGAAAACACCGTGGGATTTACTCATTGCTTCACCGTCAAGGGTAATCCATTCGTATGGCACTGGATAAGGTGCAGGATAGTCAAATATCTCTTCGGAGATCACGCTACTCACATCATATGAACCTCCGCTTGCTGCATGGTCTTTACCGAAAGGTTCGCAGGTGATTCCAAATATTTTCCATCTTGCGGCCCATTCGACTCTCCATGTGAGCTTGCCGTTTCCGGATTTGATGTCCATTTCACCATCGTGGCCACATTCACATCTGTATTTTACGATGTCTCCGTCATAGTCATAAGCCTGTGTGGTGTTTACTCTTCCACATTCTTCACAGATTGGATTGTAAGGCAACCAATCATCGGCCAGAGGTTCCCTTCTGTATTGGTTGAATATTTCCTTGATTCTTTCAACATTTTCAAATGCAGTTCTTATGTAATCGTCATAAACTCCAGATTTGTACATTTCAAATCCTGATTTGTGTTCCATTTCGATTCCATAGTCATCTATTACTGAAAGAAGAGGTTTTTCAAAGTGTTCTACAAAGTTAGCACAGCATCCGTCAGGACATGGAATCATGGAGTAAGGCATACCGAGGTATTTGTCGTAATCATCAGGCAATGGGTATGGAACTTTTCTGAGCGGATCGTGGTCATCAGCAATCCAGATTGTTTTGGCTTTTTTTCCCTTTTCTCTTAATTTTTTTCCAATACCATTAGCTATAAAAATATCGCAAGAGTTTCCAATGTGTATTGAACCTGAAATTGAGGTTCCACTTGCAATGACATGTTCTTCTACATCCATTTTGCTTAATTCGTCAGCTATGTTTTCTATCCAATGTGTCATCTATATTCACCATTTAATAAAAAAATTATCATAAAAACAGTATACATTTATTTTTGTTGCTATTACTATAAAAAGATTAGTTTAAATATTGTTGATGTTTAAAAAAAGAAAAAAAGTAGAGAGAAATTAATCCCAGTATTTGATTGTTAATTTACAGATTTGATTGCTTTTTCGTATGTACTGCTTCCAGCATAACTAATTTTGGCTGTGTATTTGCCTTTTTTGGTTATTTTGAGGCTGAAAGTTACTTGTCCTTTGCTGTTTGTTTTTGCGTTGTATGTTTTTCCGTTGATTTTCATTGTAACTTTCAATCCGGTTCTTAGGTGTGCCTTACCGTCTAGGGATGAACCGATGACTGTGGATAATTGGACAAAATCATTTAAAACTTAAGTCATAAAAAAGTAGATATTAAAACAGCTGCCCATCCTCTAGTGTTAATTGTTAGTGGTGGGCAGCATTTTTGAATTTCATTAATTTGCAGTTTTTCACCTCCGTGCTGTTAATGTTTAATTAAAAATATAATCAAATATGTCTATAATGTCATCAAGAATTCCATTGACCATAAATTTCACCACCTTGTTTTTTAAGTTCTAGAGAAGTATTCAATTTTAATAATTAAATACCTAATCTCAATACAGTATTTGAAACTGAAGTTAATTTCACTTCAAAGTCAGTACAATACATAATGACTACTATTTAGTATTTTTAAGTTCATATATAAAGTTTTTCGAATGTAAGTACTTGCTAACATGTTAAATGATTTAAAAAAAGAAAAAATAGTGTTTATTTATGCTCATTAGAGTGTACAGTCCGTGAAGTATGAATTCGCAACTTCTGCAAGTGAGATAGTTCAAGAATTTTTCGAAAGTAGTTGGGATTAGTTAACATTGATGTTAACTAAACCTTTATGTTTCCCAAAATCTTGTCAATGGCATCCAGGAAGTCCTTTGATATAACTTCTTTTCTTTCAGATCTTATTGCAAACATTCCGGCTTCGGTACATACGGCTTTCAGGTCTGCTCCGGACAAACCTTCTGTAATTTCACTAATTTCTTTAAAATTAATGTTTTCGGCAAGTTTCATTCTGGCAGTATGTATTTCAAGTATTTTCTTCCTGCTTTTCTTTACAGGATTAGGCACTTCAATTGTTCTGTCAAATCTTCCGGGTCTTAAAAGCGCTTCATCTAAAATGTCGGGTCTGTTTGTCGCTCCGATGATTCCGACATCTCCTCTTGATTCGAATCCGTCAAGCTCAGCCAGGAGTTGCATTAATGTTCTTTGAACTTCCCTGTCGGCACCTTCGCTGCTGCTCACTCTTTTGGTTCCGATTGCATCAATCTCATCTATGAATATGATTGCAGGGCTTTTTTCCTTTGCCATGTCAAAGACGTCACGAACAATCCTGGAGCCCTCACCAAGATACTTGTTCACGAATTCTGAAGCTACAATCTTGATGAATGTTGCATTGGTTTCGTTTGCAACAGCCTTTGCAAGAAGGGTCTTGCCGGTTCCCGGAGGTCCGTAAAGTAAAATTCCTTTTGGAGGATCAATACCGATTTCCTTAAATATCTCAGGATTCTTGATTGGAAGTTCTACGGTTTCCTTGATTTCTGTGATTTGTGAGTCGAGTCCACCGATATCTTCATAGGTTACATCAGGCTTTTCATCTATTTCCATTGCAGAGACATCCTTGTCCTTTTTGGCTGGAAATATGTTGACTACAGTGAGGTTTTTCTGGTTCAGGGCAACCCTCGCTCCAGGCTCAAGCAGGTCTCTGTTGATTGAACCGGGACATGTCACAAGAAACTCATGGCCAACTGCACCTTGAATTCCAATTTTTGTGTCGTCAAAGACTTCAGTTACTGTTGCAAGAACAAGTGGTGTCTTTTTAAATGAGTTGATTTCACCCTTGAGTTCCTTGATTTTTCCCTCAAGCTGGCGGTTGCTAACGTTTGATTTCAGCTGTTCACCTTCAAGGGCTCTGACTTTTTCCATCAGTTCATCCTTGGTTTTTTCATTTTCCTCTTTCAGGGATTCGATTGTTTCAATAAGTTTTTCCTTTGAGGTTTCATTGACAGACTCCATTAAAATCATCCTCCATTGTATGATTTAAGTTATGTATGTAATATGATATTAATATTAACGGTGGCAGTTTGCATTTTCCAATGTGTTTCAGCTATTGGATATATATCCCAATTCTAAAATCAGACTGGAATTTCAAAATGTTAATGTTACTGCATGAAAGAGTCTGTTAAATTGAAAGTTATGGGATTTAAATCTGGCTATTGGTTGCATGATTTAAATTCCATAATGTTTAAAAAGCTGGTATCGTGAGCAAGGATTTTGTCTAGCATATTTCCGTCGGCTGAAACAAATATCAAATCGTCGTGTGTTTTTCCGCAGTCATGTGCATCTACGACTATTTTGCAGTCGGGTTTGTGAACGTCCCATTTATACAATTGCTTTGCGTAATTGAAATACATTAAATAATTATCCAAACCACAATTATGGAGTTGTAAAATTTTATTTATAACTATTTTTAAGGAAATTATTTACTCAACTGAATAATTTTAAAACTTATTTTCTAAATTGCAGTGGTTTTGTAAAATTACTGTTATATTGTGTCATTAACATCAGCTATTTGATTGTCCTCTGTGTTTCAGCAATTGGACATATGCCGGCTCAAAAACAGACAGAAATTTCAAAATGTCAATGTTGATGTGAAAAGGAGTTTTAAAATTAAAAATAAATGTTAGTAAATAATCAATTTCGCTTTTCGGAAGTGTTGAACAAAATCATTAAATATTCGATAAAGTATATTAACTTATTAATGAATATTATTAAACAAGAATAGTTGTAACAATCATTTTTAATAAAATAAAAACTTAATTCTAACAAAAATCTCGCAAATTAACAATATCCGGATATCTATGAACAAAGAAGTAGAAGATAAATGGGTTGTACTGCTTGGATGCTTACTGATGTTTTGCATTCAATTCATAGGCAACATGGTAACAGTAGCGCTTCCAACAATAGCATCAGATTTAGATTTGTCAGTTGAAATGTTAAATGCTATTAACTTGGCTTATCTAATAATGTCATTATCGTTAATGCTACCTATAGGAAAATTTGTTTCGAAAAAGGGAATCGGAAAATATCTCAAATATGGTATTGTATTAATGATGGGAAGTCTGTTGCTTTCGGCTTTTTCAACAGATATCAACACCCTTCTGATTTCTCGAGTTATGCAGGGAATTGCAACCGCTACCATTAACGGGGCTGTATATGTTATCGTTACAATACAGCTTGATTCAGATAAATTAGGTTACGCTTTAGGAATAATGGGATCCACCGGATATATAGGTTTATGTTTGTCAAATACTATTTCAGGATTCGTTGTCTATTACTTGTCCTGGAGAATGGTTTTCACAATATTAATTCCAGTATATCTTGCCATACTGTTTATTTTAATTAAACTGAATAAAGAATGGCATACTAATGATATTGAAGAGATAGATGTAATCGGTTCTATTCTTTATTTTATGTTTATGGCGCTGTTTTTATACGGTATCGTAAAATTGGACAATGATAATATTTTCTTTTTAATCTTCTCTTTCATTATTTTATTCATATTTTTAAGATTTGAAAGGAATAATGAAAATCCTGTATATAATTTAAGGCTTTTAAAAAATTTTAAATATGTTTTGGGCAATTATTCGGCATATGTAATGTATTTCATGACATTTATAGCATCATATATACTGAATTTATATTTACAAAACGTTTTAGGTTATGATGCTCGTTTTGCAGGACTATTTTTATTTGCAACACCTCTTGCAGTAGTGTTTATTTCATTCTTTGCTGGAAAACTATCTGATAAATGGATGAACGTATAATTTCAGCTATTGCGTTAGTATTTATCCTAATTGATGTAGTTATACTATTTTTCATGGATTATGTTCCAGTTTTTGCTCTTTTAATTGCATGTATCCTTCAGGGAATTGGGCATGGTCTGTTCACTTCACCAAACAATCGTTTTGTAATGACAATTGTGGACCAGGAAGATTTATCTGATGCATCAACAATCCTTTCCACAAGCAAAGATGTTGGAAAAAGCATGAGCTTATCGTTATTTTCCATAATGTGCGGTTTTATTATGGGAACTTCAAATGCAATTACAGATAATTTGCCTGCATTCATGACTGCATCCAAATTCATGCTGGCAATAGTCATAGTCTTGGGAATATCATCAATAGTCCTATTAATTTCAAACAAAATTAAAGAAAATGAAGCATAATTCTTTTTTTTAATGTCTATTTCAAAATCAGAGTTTCAAAATGTTAATGTTTAAAAGAATCAGTTAAAATAAAAAAAGAGGTTAAAATAGATAGGAATCTATCTATTTGATTAGGTCGGAATCGGACTGGTCCAACCATTCGTTCACGATTTTTACTGCACAGAAGTTACCGCACATGGTACAGGTGTCTTCTTCTTCAGGAGGTCTTTGATCTCTTTTTGCACGTGCAGCTTCAGGAAACATTGCACATTCGTATTGTGCTTCCCAATCGAGATTTTTCCTTGCTTCAGCCATAGCTAAGTCTTGTGAACCGTCAATTTGGCCGGTTGCTAGGTCTCCAGCGTAAGCTCCGATTTTAGTTGCAATAACTCCTTCTCTTACATCATCAGGGTCTGGAAGAGCAAGGTGTTCTGCAGGAGTTACGTAACAGATGAAGTCTGCTCCGGCTTTTGCAGAGGATGCTGCTCCGATTGCAGATACGATGTGGTCGTAACCCGGCGCAACGTCACATACAATAGGTCCTAACATGTAGAAAGGAGCATTGGAACACATTTTTTTCTGAATCATTACGTTTGTTGGAATTTCATTGATTGGGATGTGTCCTGGTCCTTCAATCATACATTGGACTCCAGCTTCACGGGACCTGTCAATAAGTTCTCCTAAAATGATCAATTCTTGTATTTGAGCCCTGTCGGTTGAATCAGCAATGGAACCTGCTCTCATACCGTTTGCAAGGGATAATACTACATCATGTTCTTTTGCGATTTCTAAAACGTAATCGAAGTTTTCGTACAATGGGTTTTCCTTTTCGTTTTCGACAATCCAACCGGACATGAATGATCCTCCACGGGATACGAGACCGGTTACACGGCCTTGTCTTTTGAGTCTGGTTAAAGTTTCAATGTTGATACTACTGTGGATTGCCATAAAGTCGATACCGTCTTTTGCTTGCTTTTCGATGGTGTTGAACAGGTCATCTTCAGTCATGTAAACGACAGAGCCGTCTCTTCTGATACTTTCGATAGCTGCCTGATAGACAGGTACGGATCCAACAGGTAACGGGGACATGTCGAGAACCCTTCTTCTGATTACGTCAAGGTCTCCGCCAATACTTAATTCCATTAAACAGTCTGCACCGTTGTCGATTGCGATTTGTGCTTTCAATACTTCTTCGTCAAAGTTGACGATATCGGTTGATGTTCCGACTGTTGCATTAACTTTTGTTCTTAATCCTGCTCCGATACCTGCAGCTTCAATGTCTCTGTGTACGTTTCCAGGTATTACTATAGTTCCGTTTGCAACGGATTTTAAAATGAAATCTTCTGAAACACCTTCAATTTCTGCGACGTGTTTCATTTCATCGGTTAATATGCCTTTTTTTGCATCGCTAATTTGTGTCATATTATCTTCCTCAATTGAATTTTAAAATAATCAATATTATTTTATAATACTCTCATTATAAGTTGATATTGTGTTATTTTTATTTAATAGTATTTAAATTAATTGGATTATTGATAATTCAAACTTTATTGATATGTATAAAGTGTTTTTTAAAAAATAGTTATTTTTAATTTAATAAAAACAAATTAAAGAAATATTGATAAATATAAATTTTACTTTAAAAAAATTAAAAGATGGATTTAGTAAAATCCATTCATCCTTTCAAACGCTTCATCAAAGCTTGGCATGTTGGTTTGACAGCCTTGGTGCTCTATGATAAATGATGATACTGTAGATGCGAATTTTGCAGATTCCTCAAGTGATTCCCCATTCAGGAACCTTGATAAAAATCCTGCCCTGTATGAGTCTCCCGCACCTGTTGGGTCAACTGCTTCAGTTGTAATTGCATCAATTTTTATTTTATCTTCGTTTGAATAGATTTCGCTGCCTTGAGCTCCGCAGGTTTTGACTATTATTTTTGGTCCAAGCTCTCTTAGACCTGCCAAATCAACTTCCAGTGCGTCTAATATTCTTTGGATTTCGTGATGATTTCCAAAGAGAATAGTTGTGTTTTCAATGACGTCAGTCAATTTTTTGGTGTCATACATTCCAAGGTCTTGACCTGGGTCAAATGAAACAAGCAAGTCCTCATCTTTTGCTTCCTGTGAGCATTTCCAGTTGAAATCAGGGTCTCCGGTAGCCAAATGAACCGCTTCGGTATTTTTTATTGCGGAAGTTGGCACTTTGCTTTCTGCAAATTCACGTGCGGCTCCCCAGTAGAAGTAGCTGATTTGGTCGTCATTGTCGTCGGTCAAAACGAATGCTGTAGGGGTGGCTTCACCCGGAACGATGATAAGTGAATCGGTGTCGATTCCAAGATTTTGCATATGTTCAAAGTATTCGGTTTTTTTGAAATCTCCACCAACAGCTGAAACCAATGCGGTTTTTAATCCTAATTTAGCACCAACACATGCAACATTAGCTGCTGCTCCACCATTAAAGGTTTTCATGTTTGTTATCGGTGCTGAAAAGTTTGCTTTTGGAAATTCAGGCACTCTAATAATATAATCATGAGCAGAGTGGCCAATCGCTAGTAAATCTCTGTTTTTTGCCATAATATCGCCTTTTATTTTATCAGTTTAATATTGTATTTTATAGTTATTTAATCTTTTTAGTAGCATATGAATGAAGTTTCATCAATGCACAAAATCATTAAAATTAATTTATATATTATATGTATTTTTTCTTTGCCGAGACCATTTGGTGAGTATTACCGTATAGGTGTGAAGCCCTGATTCGCTATTGCTTCCTGACAGTTATTCAACAGGTAGTCGATAAATTCATCGACCTCAGGTTTATCATCATTAACCTTTATGAGGCTAATTACATGGCGGGTATCGAATTTTAACAGTTCATTGCCTTTGAAATAGCTTGCATTTAAAAAGCAGTGCAGATCGTTTGAATTTCTCACCATCTTGAAAGCATCGAATTGTGAGTTTACCTTATGGGTTATGTTATAGTCAATGTCATAATGTTTCAGAGTGGTCCATGCAAGTCTTTGGGCAGAACCGGTGACATTTACAAAATCGAGGCCGTTTAAATCGTTGATGCTTTTTATTTCACCGCAGTTCGGGCTTGAAATCAAAACAAGGTAATCGTAAGCTATCGGTGTAAAGTCAATATCTCTTTCGTAAGCAATCAGCGGGTCGTCCAATGTCAATATGTCAACTGCACCTCTTTTAGCAAGTTCAAATGCATCCCTGTCGTTGCTGCTGTATATGCTGGTGTTGAACGGATGTCTGATTGTTTCCAAAAGTCCGGAACTGATGTGTCCGCCTACAATGTTTATGTTGGATGTATTTTCAATTCTCACGGCATATTTCTGAAATTCCTCAAGTAAATCAAGACCGTCCCTGGTCAGTATCGTTCCATTGCCGACCTTTTCAGTAATCTTCACTCCCAATTTTTCCTCAGCCTTGAGCAATCTTCTATTAAAAACAGTATGTGATATGTTTAATTCCTTGGCGGATTGTCTTTGGGATTTGGTTCGGGATAATGATTCGAGACTTTGATATAATTTATAATCGTAAATAGTACCATTTATGTCTAAACTAATCAGTCCTTTACTTTGCAATTTCATTAATTATATATAATTATTTAATCATAATTATAATGTACTGTTTAGTTAGGTAGATAAAATGGAAATAATGAAAACTTCTATTGGAGCTATATTGGATAATATTGAGAGTGCTGTGGATTTTTTAGATGAAGAAGCTATTGATGAGTTTGAAAATATTATTATTAATGCTGAAAATGTCTTTGTGACTGGTGCTGGAAGATCAGGACTTGCGGCTAAAGCATTTGCAATGAGATTGATGCATTTGGGTTTAAGTGCATATGTTGTAGGTGAGACAATATCTCCTGCAATCAATAAGGAGGATTGCATTGTTGCAGTTTCCGGTTCAGGTGAAACCAATACAATTGTATCTGCAGCAAAAATAGCAAAAAATAGGGGTTCTAAAGTATTGGCAGTCACTTCATATCCTGAATCCACTCTTGGTCAATTGGCTGACGGTTATCTTTTAGTCAAAGGAAGAACCAAACAGGAAGTTGATGATGAAAACTATATGAAACGGCAGATTCACGGTAACTATACTTCATTAACACCATTGGGTACCGCATTTGAATTGACTACCTTGGTATTTTTAGATGCAATCGTATCTGAGTTAATGGAAAAGATGGAACAGACTGAAAGCGACTTGAAAGCTAGACATACTGTTTTAGAGTAATTTCAATCAAAAATTACTCTGTTCTGATTATTATATACATTACAGCGTTGGCCTCTTAAGAATCCAACCAATGTAATGTTTCCTTTTTTTGCAATATTGTATCCTGAATTGGCAGGGGCGGCGTTTGATGCCAGAATTGGCACTCCCGCACGGGTCATTTTGATTACCATGTCTGCAGGCATTCTGCCGCTGTATATCACATATGAATTTGACAGATTAAAATCATTTAAAAGGCCGTATCCGATTACCTTGTCGACTGCAACATGGCGGCTGACATCTTCTTTTACTACAAACTGGCCATCATAAACAATTCCTGCCACATGTGTTCCTCCTGTGGCCTGCCAGATTTCGGCGTTGTTCTTCAGCTCTTCAATGCGGTCAATCAATTCGCTGACATGTACTTGGAAGTCGGATTCAACCGGATTTACCTGTTTTATTTTGCTTCTCCATCCTCCTGCTGAATCGGAACACAGCACTGTTTCGTTTGTTTTTAAAAGAGTATCATCAATTTCAGCGTGGATTTGAACTCCGTCAACTTCGATTTTTTCAATGTCATCCATTGACTTTACCATATTTTCATTAAAAAGATATCCCACGGTAAATTCCTTAAGCGAATCTTCAATGGCTGACAGGCTGCGGCTTATATCATTATTAATTGTTAATGTGATTGTCTCGTCCTGCACAACCTTTTCCTTTACTTCTTTTGCCGCATTGTTTTTGTAGTTTATTGCATCAATTTCTTCAACTTTCATTTTATAACTCCAAGGTATGTATGGTGTAATATTTTTTTAATAAAATATAAATTATTTTTCGTATATTATTTTTTCAGATTTATCGGGATATTGCCGATGAATTTTTTGAGTTTAAGTAATGAAATTATTCTGATTTGTATCTGTGATTTTCGATATGATGATTAATGTCAAATCGAAAATTCAGTATGTTTCAACTAAGGATATTATTTATAAAAATTACAATTGTTCGTTAGTAATCGAAAAATATTGCTTAGATTTGTGTAGTGAAGTCAAAAAATGTTTTATTTATTATGAACTAATTTAGTTTCCTGGTTAACTATTTTTATAGGCTTCATATCACTATTTTCGATATAAATTTTCATTCACTTCATTCTTTTAATTTTATTTATAGAATTTTTATTTTTTATTGTGGGCGGTATCTGTCGTTAATTTTAATAAATTCATTAAAAAAATGATTTTATTAAAATTTATCATGATTTTTCATGATATTTTTTTGATTGTATTTTTTTCTAACGATATGAATCTATTTTCATATTTCTATTGTTATTTTGAAAAATAAAGCTATCAGTATTTAAATATTTCCTTTTAAGTCTAATAACAAATCCTTTTTATATGTTAAAGTTAATATATAGTATCATAATACTCCGAACTGTTAATAACAGGGGATTTGATAAGTATTATATTTTTATAAAAAAGGGAAATAGAGGTAGATAATATGGGTTCATCTTTTAAAAGTCCAGTAGAAACAGCAAAAGCAATTTCTGCAACTGCTGGCTCAAAAAACTCTGCAAATATTGTTAATGTAATATTACTCTCATTCTTAGCTGGAGCTTATATTGCATTTGGTGGATTATTAGCTATAGTGGCAAGCGCAGGCATGTTGAAAGCAGGTGCACCACTTGGTTTGGAAAAATTTGTCTTTGGTGCAGTGTTCCCTGTAGGTTTGATTATTGTTGTTCTTGCAGGATCTGAATTATTCACCGGAAACGTCATGTTTATGACCATCGGTGTATTAGACGGTTCAGCTTCTGTTGGCGGCCTAGCTAAAAATTGGGTAATCAGTTGGATTTTCAACTTTGTAGGTGCTTTATTTGTAGCTTATGTTCTTGCTTTCATGGGAGGAATCGCTCCTACTGATGCAACAGCACCAGCTTATGCAATTTCCGCAAAAGCTATCGCTGTAGCTGAAGGTAAAGTAACCATGCCGTTTACTGTTGCAATGATTAAAGCTATCGGTTGTAACTGGTTAGTATGTTTAGCTGTATGGTTAGCTAATGCATCTGATGATATCATCGGTAAAATCGTTGGTATTTGGTTCCCAATTATGGCTTTCGTTACCATAGGATTTGAGCACAGTGTTGCAAACA
>CAZQWN010000013.1:0-34558 GCA_964596915.1 uncultured Methanobrevibacter sp. | reverse complement strand
GAGAACTCTACATCGGAGGTGTCAGTGTAGGTAAAGGATACTACAACATGCCTGACAAAACCGAAGAAGTATTTATGACCATAAACGGCATCCCATACTACAGAAGCGGAGACTACGCAATTGAAAGACCAAACGGCGAAATCGACATTCAGGGAAGAATCGACAACCAAATCAAACTCAGAGGACTGAGAATAGAAATCGGAGAAATCGAATCTAACCTTACCAGATTCCCTAGCATCAAACATGCAGTTGTTGTAATCAAGAAAATCAACAACAGTGAGCATTTATGTGCTTATTTCACAGGAGAGGAAGATGTTGATGTCAAACTCCTGAAACGTTACTTGGAAAACAAGTTAACCAAATATATGGTTCCAACAGTATTCATGCAAATTGATGAAATGCCTCAAACTCCTAACGGAAAAACCGACTTAAAGGCACTGCCGGAACCTTCATTGGCACTGGATATTGTTGAACCTGAAACTGAAACCGAGAAAAAGATATATGAACTCGTTTCAACACTTACAAGTGCAGAGGAATTTGGTATTACAGACGATTTATACGCTTTAGGATTCACATCACTGACACTGATGAAATTGAATTCCATGATTTACACTGAAACAGACGTGAACATTGAAATTACAGATTTATTCAACAGTCCGACAATACAAAGCCTTTCAGATAAAATCGACAACAATATTGATGCACAAATCGATATTCCGGAAATCATCAAGACTGCAGAGACAATGGATCTCTTCCCATTGACATCCAATCAGCTGGGTATTTACTACGAATGTATGCAGACAGAGGAAATCAAGTACACAATGCCTGCAACAATAAGATTCAGCAGCGATGTTGACCCTATTAAACTCAGACAGGCAATAATTGATACCATTGAACTGCACCCATATCTCAAAACAAGAATAATCACAACACCTGAAGGTGAATTGAGACAGAAAAGATGTGACGATGCCGAAATTGATGAAATCGAAATTATAGAAGTTGATTCAATTACCAACAAAGAGATGATGGACAACGACATCCAATACATCCCAATTGAGGACAATCAGTTATTCAGATTCAAGATCTACAAAACTCCGGATGAAACCGTGCTGTTCATCGATATCCACCACATCATCACAGATGGTGTGTCACAGGACCTTCTCTTTGATGACATGATGACCGCTTACAGTGGCGGAGACGAATTCAATACAGAAATTGTGGACGGATTTGCATACAGCCTGATTGAAGCAGAACTTAGTGAAAATGAAGTTTCAAAAGAGTTCTACAAAAACAAGTTTGCTCAAGGATTCGAATCCACAGTCCTTACTCCAAACTTAAACGGAAATCCTGATGAGGGTAAAATCAAACTCATTGAAGAGAGAATTAACTCAAACTTCGTAAGACTGTTCTGTCAAGACCATTCAATAAGTCCGAACGTACTGTTCATGAGTGCTACATTCTTAGCCCTGAATAAGTTTACCTTCTCTGATAAAGCACTGATAACCACTATCTTCAACGGAAGATCCAATTCCAATTACTTCAATACACAAGGAATGCTGGTTAAAACACTCCCTATCATGGTCGGAAGCGAAAACAGGTCAATGATGATTGAAGACTTCATTAAAGTGGTTGACAAATCATGGAAAGATGCTTTAGTGCACAGCAATTACCCATACACAACACTTTCCGAAGAGTATCAACTGAAACCTGAATTCTTCTATGCATATCACGGAGCATTCGAAACAGACAATCTTGAAATGGACGGTAATACCTATGCCATGGAAGAGCTTGACGGTACTGTAGCAACTGACTACAAGATCAACATGGACGTTTACGATGACGGAGAGGAAATCGGACTTTTCATCGAGTACAATGACCAAATCTATACCGAAGACTATGCTAAGGAATTCTTAAATGCTATCAAATACACATTGGTACAGTTCTTCGTAAATGACATGGACAAATTGAGAATTGAGGATATCGAGCTTGCAACCAACTTCATGTTGCCTGAATTTGAAGATCTGGACACTCCATTCCTACATAAACGTTTCGAGGCTCAAGTTGCTGAAAAACCGGATGAAATTGCACTTGTAGCAAGTGATGCTACATTGACATATGATGAACTTGACAAAAAGGCAAATCGCATTGCAAACTCATTGATTAAAAAAGGCGTCAAACCAAGAAGCAACATATTGATTATGCTTCCTCGTGAGAGTGACCTGATTGCTTCAATAATCGGTGTATTAAAAGCAGGTTGTGCTTTCATACCACTCGATTTAAAGTTCCCTAAAGAAAGGATTGAATACATCTATGAAAACAGTCAAGCAGATTACATAATTAATGTAGATGGCCTTGAACCAAATTCACTATCCATTAAGGAATTAATTGAAGAAGACAATGAAAACACACCGGATGTCAGCATTTCAAAAGATGACATAGCATACATGATTTACACCTCAGGTTCTACAGGAAATCCAAAAGGAGTAATGATCAGCCACGAAAATGTATGTAACCAAGTTGAAGGAAACCCTAAATGCGAATACAACAATCTGTTAAGCATTGCAACAATCGCATTCGACACAGCGCTAGAAGACATCCTGACAGGTATCACCAACGGTATCAAGATTATATTTGCAAACGATGACGAAATAAAAAGCATCGCCGAATTAATCAGACTGATTAAACGTGAAGAACCTGAAGTAATGGAATTCACACCTTCAAGATTAGTATCATATCTGGAATTTGAAGAGTTCTGCGATGCACTTGGCTGTGCCAAATGTATAGTTATGGGTGGAGAGCAATTCTCAGCACAAGCATTCAACGGAGTTAAAAAATACAGTGATGCGGCAGTCTACAACAGTTACGGCCCGACCGAAGCAACAATAGCTTCAAACTACAAGGAAATAACCGATCCAAATAACATTACTATCGGTAAGGCCTTGAGGAATTACGTGACTGAAGTAAGGGATATCGACGGAAAACTCCTGCCTAATGGAGTAATGGGAGAATTATACATCGGAGGTATCGGAGTAGGTAAAGGATACTACAACATGCCTGACAAAACCGAAGAAGTATATCTTACCATTGATGGAATCCCATACTACAAGAGTGGAGATTACGCAATTGCACTTCCTGATGGAGACATCGACATCAAGGGAAGAATCGACAACCAAATCAAACTCAGAGGACTGAGAATAGAAATCGGAGAAATCGAAGCCAACATTTCCAACTTCCCTGACATCAAGCAGAACATTGTTGTAATCAAGAAAATCAGAAACAACGAACACTTATGTGCTTACTTCACAGCAGACAGTAAAATCGACAAGGATGAGCTTAAAGCCTACCTGGGCGAAAGACTTACCCAATATATGGTTCCAACAGTCTTCATGCAAATCGATGAGATGCCACAAACACCTAACGGTAAAACAGATGTTAAAGCATTGCCTGAACCTAAACTGGAATTGACATATGTCGCTCCTAAAAACAAGCTTGAACAGACAATCTGTGCAATATACTCATCCATCCTGGATATAGAAATCGTTGGTGCAGAGGATAACTTCTTTGAAATAGGTGGAACATCACTTATCGCATCCAAACTTATCATTGAACTGCTCAAGCAGGATTATGAAGTAAAATATGATGACATCTTCAGAAACCAAACCCCAAGAAAACTGGCAAGTTTCCTTTCAGGCGATGAAATGTCTGACAATTTAGATGTGGACATCATTGAAAGCTATGATTACACAAAAATCAACAAGCTTCTTGAGGAAAATACATTTGAAAACTTCGCCAAGGGCAAAAACATTGAATTGGGTAATGTACTGCTTACCGGAGTTACAGGATTTATGGGAGTTCATGTATTGTACGAATACATCAAAAATGAAGAGGGAACAATCTACTGTATGCTGAGAAAAGGCAATTTCGATAGCTGCGAAGAACGTTTCATCGACCTGATGAACTACTACTACGATGAAGACTTCTCAGACCTTATCGGAACACGCATAATCCTAAGTGAAGGAGACATAACCAGTCTTGATGACTTCAAGAAGCTTGAAGATTACCCAATTGATACAATAATCAACTGTGCAGCTATAGTAAAACACTACACTCACGACGATTATATCTTTAGAGTAAACGTTGACGGAGTAATCAACGGACTGGAATTCGCAGAAGCAAACAACATTACATACGTTCAAGTGTCAACCACAAGTGTTATCGATGAATACACAGAAGACACAGACCTTACTGATGTCCACTGCGATGAAAGAACACTCTACTGGGGACAAGACCTTTCCAACAAGTACCTGAACAGTAAATTCCTTGCAGAAAGAATGGTTCTTGAAAAGGCATTGACCGGACTTAACGTGAAAATCATCAGGGTAGGAAACCTTATGGCACGTCAAAGTGACGGAGTCTTCCAGAAAAACTTTGATACAAATGCATTCCTGAACAACATCAAGGCAATCAAGAACTTGAAGGCGACAATCCCTGCAATATCTGAGGATATTGTCGAATTGAGCCCAATCGATTATGTGGCAAAGGCAACACTTGAACTTGCAAAAACTCCAAAAGATGTCACAATATTCCATGCAGAAAGTGACAAACTGATACCAACCAGCGACATAATTGATGTTCTTAACGAATTCGGTTTCGCAATAGAAGAGGTTACACCTGAAGAGTTCAAGAAAATCTATGAACAGAACATGGATGAAAACATTCAGGGAATCATTACTGCCGACTTGACAATAGACGACTTTACTGAAGACGATGACGAAACCGGAGCTGAAATTGACGATAGTGAACTTGTAAATATGGATCAAACCCTTGAAATCCTCAAGGCACTTGGATTTGAATGGCCGGAATGCGATAAAGATTATCTTAGAAGATTCATAAAACATTTAATAGATGTAAAATATTTTGATTAGGGAGAATATAAATGAATTTCAAAATAGCAGACAGTAAATTTAAGGAATTATTATTGCCAAGCCTGCTTATAGTCATGGCTTTGAATATAAGCTCTGTTGTAGATAGTTTTTTTGTAGGATCATTCATCGGTCCAAATGCAACTGCTGCAATTGAAGTATTGGAACCTATGATATTGCTGATAACAGTTTTTGAATGGTTATTCGGACTGGGAGGGCAAATCATATCTTTAAACAAAAAAGCGGAATTCGATATTGACGGAAGTAATCGTTACTTTACAGCATCGATGGTTGCCTCACTCATCGCGTCTTTGATAATGGCAATAGTATGCCTGTTGTTTATGGATCCTCTGGCTACCCTTTTACATGCTTCACCTGCCACAAAACCACTTGTGCTGCAATATTCCACATTCCTGTACGGTTGTTTTGTTGTCTCAACTATCGCTTCAGTGCTCACCCAGTACATCCGTGTGGATGGCCAACCCAACTTCGCATCAGCAGTGATTATCCTTGCCAACATAATCAACATTATTCTGGATTATGCATTCCTGTCCTCAGGAATGGGAATGGCTTCAGCTTCACTTGCATCATTTATCGGATATACAATAGGACTTGCAGCATGTTTAATATACATCCGCAACCCTAAAAGAACATTCAGATTTGTCAGAAAAGCACTTGAAATTAAAACCTTTGCAAAAACAACCGCAAAAATGATTAAAGTTGGTTTCCCCGGTGCAAGTATCGGTATCTTTGATGTGATATTTGTATATATCATAAACATATTCCTGGAAGCGACCTTGGGAGACCTTGGACTGACAACCTACCTGCTGTGTATGGACATACTGGTAATAGCAAGTATAGTCGACATGGGAGTTTCAGAAACATTGACATCCATTGTTCCGATATACTATTCAAAACACGATTATGTAAACCTTAATCATCTAATTAAAAACGCCCTTATAATTACATACGCATGTGCAATAATACTTACAGTATTTATTTGGGTATGGCCTGAAGGATTTTTGGCACTCTATAACTTCAATAAATACAGTACTGCGGGTTTCATGATAAATGCGGTTAAATGGTATTCACTGTTCTTCATCCTGTCAGTGCTTCCAAACATGCTGATATTCTACTATGAGGCGATTGAAAGGTCCACTTTCTCAACAATCCTTTCAACCCTTTTTACACTGGTGCTTCCATTAGTTACAGTAATCGGATTATATAACGTGATGGGATCTGATGGAATCTGGATTGGATTCCCGATATCCTGCATTATCACAATGATTATAATTCTGATTGGAGTTAAGGTGATTGAGAAAAGGGAACCTAAATACAGCGGACTGTTCTTCATTGAAAAGGACCTGATTCCAAAAGCCAAAAACTTTGTCCTTACAGACAATGACTTAAATGAGAGAAAAAAATGTTTAAACCACCTGAAAACTCTTAATACAAGTGAAGAATTCATAAATAACACAAACAAGATTTTTGATGTGATATTTGATACCAACCCTCATGGCACATATGTGGAAGTATTGGTCATTGATTATGATGACAACGTCCATATTGACATCAAATACGATGGCGAACAGGAAAATCTTAAAAATCTAAAACATAATTTCCCAGAAGGTCTTCTCAAATATGCAGAAGTTTTAGGATTCAATACAATAGAATATGTAGAAAATAAAAGCTAATATATATTAGCTTTATTTTTTTATTTTTTTTAAACACCCTTAATTTTACAGCATTACCATTAAAAACTAAAAGTATATTAATGACATTAAACTAAAAATATAATATTATCATATCACTGATGGTAATAGTTATTTTCACATTCTATGTTACTAGTATTTATGGGCTTTTTAATACTAGGTAGCTGATAACATAGATTTATACCCAGACAGAACTGATTAGAGGTTATATAATGCAAAGATCAAGAGGATTAAAAAGTAGATCAAGGAAAAAAATGACTAAAGTACAAAGACCAGGCAGAACTAACCCAATTACAAACAGAATGCAACAATTCGAAGAAGGGGACTTAGTTCACATTACCATTAACCCAAGTATTCAAAAAGGTCAGCCAGCTCCTAGATTCCACGGTAAAACCGGTGAAATCGTAGGACAAAAAGGCAAAGCTTACTTAGTTGCTTTAAAAGATGGAAATAAAGCAAAAGAATTGATTGTAAGGCCTGACCACTTAAAATTACAAAACTGAGTTTTATGATTGGAAAAAACGTTAGGGAAAGCGAACCTATCCCAAGTGCCAAAGTTAAAGAAGTAATAGAAGAATTTGCTGAAGATAATGAATTAAATTATGAACAGAATGTTACTTTAAACCATCTTGCAAGATTCAAAAGGTACTCCGTTGAAGATGCAGAGGAAATCATTGAAAAGCTTCAGGATGAATTTGACTTAAGACCAAAAGTCGCCGTTCATATTGTTGATTTAGTTCCTGAAGACCTGGCCGACTTAAGATTGATTTTCGCAAAAGAACCAAAACAAGTCGAAAAGGAAGAAATGGAAAAAATTCTTGAACTTCTAGAACAATATGATATTATTGAATAGTTTTTAACTATTCTCTTTTTTATTATTTTTTACTACAATACTCATTTTACAGCAATATTCTGACTTTTTTTAGATATATTTATAACACTTAAAAATTAAAACTAATCATAACTTTGAATTATAAGTCAAAATATTGACATAACTAAAACAATAGTGAAGTGATATAATGAATAATAATAACAAAAACGAGAGAGCACCAGCAGTAAAAAAAGAAGAAAATGCTGTTATACTTGATTATTTAAGTAGAGGATATGTCAAATCAGACATGTCCAAATTTGGTGGAAAAGCTATTGCTCAAGCTATTGGTACAGAAAAATTCACTTTACTAGAATTAGCTCCTAAAAATGGCGTGGATTTAGAAATTCAAGATACCGTATATATCGGGAAAGGTAAAAGAGATAAAATCTACAGAGTATTAGGAAAATTAGATTTTGAAAATTTAACCGCAACAAGCAGAATCGAATTGGAATATGCAATTCGTGACATTGTAGAAGCAAACGAAGAAAAATTTGTTGAATTTTTCAATACCACAGACTCTGTAAGCACAAGGCTTCACAGTTTGGAGTTAATTCCGGGAATCGGTAAAAAATACATGTGGGATATTATTAATGCAAGGGAAGAAAAGCCTTTTGAAAGCTTTGAAGACATTACAAAAAGACTGCCAACTTTAACTGATCCCGCAGGAATGATTGTCAATAGAGTTAAACAAGAACTTGATACATCTACAGTCAGAAGAGGTAAAAGCAAATATTACATATTTACACAACCTCCAAGAAGACCTAGAAGATAAAGTGATAATTTGAATAGTGAACCTTCCCAATCCCTATCTAAAGTAACAAAAAATATTCTGAATCATTATGGGATTAAGTTGAATAAAAATCTCGGTCAAAATTATTTGATTGACAGAAATAAAAGAGACCAGATTATTAACTTCGCAAATCTCAGCAAAGATGATACCGTACTGGAAATAGGAACTGGGATAGGCACATTAACTATTGAACTTGCCAAAAGAGCTGGAAAAGTAATAGCTATCGAACAAGACCAAAAAATAGCTGAAATATTAAGTCAAAGGCTTAAAGACGAAAATATAGATAATGTAGAGCTTATAAATGATGATGCAGTGAACGTTGATTTTCCAAAGTTCAACAAGGTCGTCTCAAACCTACCTTATCAAATCTCATCACCAATTACTTTTAAATTCTTAAATTACAATTTTGACTTGGCAATTCTAATGTACCAGAAGGAATTTGCCAGAAGAATGAACGGTGCTGTTGCTAGCAAGGATTATTCTCGATTGTCTGCCATGCTTTATTTTAAATGCAATGTTGAAACGTTGACTGACGTCAGCTCAGAGAGCTTCATACCTAAGCCTAAAATTGACTCCACTGTTGTAAAATTAACTCCAAAGGAAAATAAGATTTCACAAGAGGATTTTAAAGTTTATTCAAATTTTACAAAGGCATTATTCCAGCACAGAAACAAAAAAATCAGGAATGCCTTAATTGACTCCAGGCACATTATTTGCAAGCTTGACAAAAAAGAGATTAAAGAGAAAATCAATAATATCGACTCAGAAGAGATTAATGAATATTTGAAAAAAAGAGTAATATCAATTAATCCTGAAGAAATACTGTTTTTATCAAGAGAGCTGAATTTAATATTAAACGAGTAGATAATATGCCGGATTTTATTTTAAATACTGATGATAACGTTTATATTCCTGCAGAGGACAGTTACCTGCTTGCAGAAAATCTGGAAATTAGTGAAGGTCAAAGCGTCTTGGAAATCGGAACTGGAACAGGAATTGTTGCAATGTACGCTTCAAAACTGACCGACAAGATTACAGTTACCGACATCAACTTTGATGCATGCGAGCTTGCACGCAAAAACTTTGAAGCAAACAACATCGAAAACATTGAAATACTATTTGGAAATCTGTTCGAACCTGTGAAAAACAGAAAGTTTGATGTAATTTTATTTAATACTCCATATCTACCTACTGAAGAAGATGAAGTTATTGACAGTAATTTAAATTATGCATTTGATGGTGGATTAAATGGTAGGAAAGTAATAGATTTATTTTTAAATGAAGTGCCAAATCATTTAAATGATGGTGGAATTGTCCAGCTTATACAGTCTTCATTTTCGGACAATGATATGACACTGACAATGCTTGATGAATTGGGATTTATTGCAGAAATAAAAGCCAAGGAACATTTCTTTTTTGAAGATATAACATTAATTAATGCTTATAAAATATAGAGGTGAGATACATGAACAGTGGAATGAAATCAATTATAGCAGGAGTTATCTTTTTAATCGTTGCAATCGTATTTCTTGCCATTACAACAAAATATGCCTTTTTGGGAATATTACTGATAATAGTAGCTATATTAATGATGATTACAGGTTTTATTAGAAAAAATAATTAGGGAGAATTAGAATTCTCCGTCAAAAACAAGCTCTGCGGGACCTTTCATGAAGGCTCCAAGAGCGTCTTCCTTTTCATAAATGTTGAAGTTTAAGTCACCGCCAGGCAAGTGAAGCAATATTTCATCATCAAATAGACCTAACTTGTAGCCTGAGATAGCTGTGGATGTTGCGCCTGTACCGCATGCAAGTGTCACACCGGCACCTCTCTCCCAGGTAATCATTTTACCTTCGTTTTTGGAGACAACCTCTACAAAGTGCACATTAATCTTTTCAGGGAACACTTCATGAGCCTCAATGGCAGGGCCGTATTTGTTGATGTCAACGTCATCCACATTATCCACAAAGATGATTGCATGAGGGTTTCCGACACTGATTGCAGTCACATTGAATGTAGTATCCAATACTTCAAGTTCACCGTCTAAAAACTCTTCTTCATCAGAGGTCATTGGAATTTCAGGAGTCTTGAATGTTGAAAGACCCATGTCCACCTTAAACAATACAGGCTCATCACCTTCCAATGTGATTTCAATTGTTTTGATTCCGGCTCTTGTCTCCACAGTCATTTTTTCCTGTTTTAAGATGCCTTTTCTGTAGACAAAATCACCGAAGCATCTTATACCGTTTCCGCACATTTCAGCTTCGCTTCCGTCAGGATTGAACATTCTGTATCCGATGTCAGCAACTTCTGATGGCTCTACAAACAATACGCCGTCTCCACCTACTCCGAAGTTTCTGTGGCATAATATTCTGCATGCTTCCGGTTTGTCAGCTTCTGGAATAACTTCACCTTTGCTTTCATCAATTATTGGAAAGTCATTGCCTATTCCGTGCATTTTTGAAAATTTTAATCCTTTTAAATCTACCATGATATCGCCTATTCAAGGTGTGGTGGGATTCTTTGCTGTGCGTATAAGTCTTCAAAGGTTTGTCTTTCACGTACGACTTCACATTTGCCGTCAGTTACCAGCACTTCTGATGCAAGAGGTCTTGAGTTGTAGTTTGAAGCCATTGTAAATCCGTATGCACCAGCATTCAATATGCCTAATACGTCACCTTCTTCAACGTCAGGCATTGGCCTGTCACGTGCAAACAAGTCCCCGGATTCACATACGTTACCTGCAATATCCACTTCCTGAGTAATTGGAGCATCCATTTTGCTAGCATCAACTATGTGATGGTATGAGTCATACATTGCAGGCCTTAAGAGTGTATGGAATCCTGCATCTACACCTATGAATTTTCTGTAGCTTTGTTTTACACTGTTAACAGTTACTAATAATACACTTGCATCAGCAACAAGATATCTTCCAGGTTCAAGATACATTGTAGGGTTTCCCATATCAAATTCTTCCAATTTTTCTTTGAATAGTCCTATATTGACTTCAGCAAATTTGTCCAAGTCAAGAAGTTTTTCTTCAGGAGTGTATGGAACACCTACACCTCCTCCGAAATCAACGAATTCGAAATCAATTCCAGCTTCCTGGTGAACTTTACCAGCAATGTCCATTGTGGATTCAACAGCTAATTTGAAAGGTTCCGGGTCTAAGATTCCAGATCCGATGTGGGAGTGCATACCGACTGGATTGAATCCTAATTCCTTAGCCATGGTGTAAACTTCAACAGCTTCATTGTCCATGATACCGAATTTACTCATTACTCCACCTGTGATACAGTGGTCGTGGTGGCCTGCTCCCACCATAGGGTTTACTCTGAATGAGATTTTCACTCCTTCAGGATCAATCATTTTAGCTAATCTTTTTAAAGCTGAAACGGAATCTATGTTTAGGACTGCTCCTTGTTCGTGAACGAATTTCAATTCGTCATTGGTAATGTTGTTACCAGTGAATAAAATTCTTTCACCTGAAAATCCAAGTTTTCTGGAGGTGTAAACCTCTCCCGGTGAAACGGCATCAATACAGCAGCCTTCAGATTCCAAAATTTTCATTACTGCAAGGTTGGTATTGGCTTTACATGCGTAAAACACTTTAAAATCAGGATAGTATTTTGAAAAGGTTGAATAAAATTTATTGTAATTTTCTCTTATCCTATTTTCATCTATTACATAGGTTGGAGTTCCAAATTCTTCTGCAATGTCTAACGCATCAGCACCGCCGATGTCAAGATGGTTTTTGTCGTTAACTTTAATATTTAAATCCATAATAAAACTCCTAAAAAGTTACATTATATATAAGAATATTTGTTTTAAATTATATAAAACTAGTGCAGGAAAGGATTTTTCCGATTAAATCATTAATCAAATTAAAAAAAATGAAAATGTTCCGTCAAAAAAACAATACAATAATAATTAAATTTTTGAGGCCGTGAAAAAACATTTGTACATAATCTTGTACAAGTAACTTCTTGATTTAATCTTTCGAAAATTATTATACTCCCTATAATAAAAATAACAACATGAAAGCATATGGCCTTACAGTTCGAGGAATAATCAGAAATGATAACGATGAAATACTGATTGTGAAAAGACACCCTAAAAGCAGAACCGATCCTGAAATGTGGGAACTTCCAGGAGGAAAGGTTGAAAAGGGAGAATTTTTTGCTGATGCACTTGTGCGTGAAATCAAAGAGGAAACAAACCTTGATGTTAGTGTCGGAGACTTTTGTGAAGCCGTTCAAAACGACTATTCCCACAAAAGAACCGTGCAGATAATGATGTATCTTGAAAACGTTCAGGGTGAATTGAAAATAAGCGAAGAGCACACAGACTGGATGTGGGCTAGTTTAAAAAAAATAAAAGGTTTGGAGATTTCAACATCTCTTAAAAAAGTATTGGAAAAGAAAAATTGGGAAATTTAGTCAATCAGCTGTTGCTTTTCAATGTGCAGATGTCCCACACCGCATTTTGGACATTTTGATGATTCGCCCAATACATGAAGCTCATCTCCACAGACAGGACAGTCTGAAAAGCTGTCATTGATATAAACGGTTAAATCATTTGTGTGATCTTGTAAAATTTCCTTAATTAATGAGTCGTCCAATTTTGCATCGTTTTCCAATATGACAAATTTATTGATTTGCTTTGCGCAGTCATCACAGAAATATCCGTAGTATTTGCCGTCGAAATCAAATTTTTTGTTTTCAAATTCATCGCCTTTAAGATTATCGCCGATGAAAAACTCACCCATCTCATCGATTGCAAATGATTTTTCCTGCCTTGGAAAAACTTCCTGACGGCAATGAATACAGTTTTGGAACATGTTGTCAAAGTCTATTATCTTATTATTATCATCCATATTCTCTATCAGCCGGATGATTTCTTCTTTGGCGATGCCATCAGATTTTCTTTTTATATGGAAATTATAAATGTAATTATTGCAGTTATAGCAATAATATTTATAAATTCCTCCAAAAGCGAGTGCATCTGAAGATTTTTTAGATGAATCGACAGTTTGCATATCCACATGAATTTTCCTTTCATCATCAATCCAAAAGATATCTGAAGAGTCGACTATTTTTATTCCGCATTCACTGCATGAATATTCAGTATGGATACCCATCTCATCACCTATAAGTTTTCATCTAAAGCTTTTACAAATTTGTCAACGTCTTCTTTTGTAATTGTCAATGGTGGGACTAATCTTAAGACATTACCTGCAGTACAGTTGATAAGGAAACCTGCTTCTCTGAGTTTGTCGACATATTCAGCGCCAGGTTTGGTGAGTTCAATACCTATCATTAAACCAACACCACGTACCTCTGCGATGATATCCTTATCTAATTTTTTAAGCTCGGATACAAAGTATTCTCCAACCTCATTTACATTATCCAAGAGATTATCTTCATCAAATGCATCTAAAACTGCATTGGCAGCAGCACAGACTAAAGGACCTCCACCAAATGTGGTTCCGTGATCTCCGGGTACAAAAGCACTGGCTATTTTTTCAGTTGCAAGAATTCCACCCATTGGAACTCCTCCACCGATTCCTTTAGCCATTGTCATTATGTCAGGTTTTACTCCAAAGAGTTCGTGAGCGAACAATGTTCCGCATCTTCCAAATCCTGTTTGGACTTCATCCACAATGAAAACAATGCCCTTTTCATGACAGAGCTCTTCGATTTGTTTTAAGTAATCCTTATCAGGAATATTTACTCCACCTTCACCTTGGACAGGTTCAACAATGATAGCCGCAGTGTTTTCAGTGACCGCATCTTTTATTGCATCAATGTCATTGTAAGGCACATTGATGAAACCTTTTGGCAGGATGCATTTGAACGGTTCGTGATAATGCTCATGACCTGTTGCTGCAAGAGTCATTACTGTTCTTCCGTGGAATGAATCTACAGTTGAGATGATTTCACTTTTTCCAGTGTATTTTACAGCAAGTTTTATAGCTCCCTCATTAGCCTCTGCACCACTGTTGGAGTAAAATATTCTGTCAAAGTTGGTTCTTTCAACCAATCTTTTGGCATATATTAATGCTGGCTCGTTATAGTAAATGCTTGAAATGTGAATTAGCTTTTCTGCTTGTTCTTGAATTGCTTTTACAATTCTTGGATGATTGTGACCTAAACAATTAACGGCAATTCCAGCAAACATGTCCAAATATTCATTTCCATCAATGTCTGTTACTTTAACACCATCCCCATGGTCCAATACGACAGGCTGTCTGGTGAAAGTGTTGATGAAATAGTCATCTTCGATTTTTATAAGTTCTTCTGTATTCATAATTTCACGTTTCCATAAACTATTTAATCATTAATATTTATAGTAATAGTAATATTTAAAAATTAGGTGAAAACTATGAAAGTCGCTATTATCGAAACTGACAAAGGAAATATAGAATTAGAATTGTTCCCGAATGAAGCACCTGGAACTGTAGCCAACTTTGAAAAATTAATCAATGAAGGCTTCTACGATGGTTTAACCTTCCACAGAGTTATCCCTAACTTTGTAATTCAAGGAGGTTGCCCTAAAGGTAACGGTACCGGCGGACCTGGTTACACCATCAAATGTGAAACCGAAGGAAACCCACACAGACATGGTACCGGCGCATTATCCATGGCACACGCAGGTAAAGACACCGGAGGAAGCCAGTTCTTCATTACCCACTGTCCGCAACCACACTTAGACGGCGTTCACACCGTATTCGGACAAGTCATCAAAGGTCAGGATGTCGTTAACGCAATCCAACAGGGCGACGTAATGAACAGAGTGACCGTTGAAGAAAGATAAATACTTATCTTTCAATTTCTTTTTTTATTTTTAAACCAAAATTGCTTTTATTTAGTAAAATTGACCTGAAATAATACTAAAAATATAAATAACCTCAAATACATATTTTAATTTAAGTTTTAATTAATATTTGGAGGTTATGATATGAAACAAAATTTCACACAAAGATTAGAAATGCAGATGCCACATGAAAATACATATTCAGGATTGAGATTTATGCCAAATGAAAAAAATCTTAATGATTTTCTAAAAAAACATTATGATTTTCCATCAAACAATCTGGATGAGATTAATAATTTCATAAAAGAAGATATTGAATTAGAAAAAATGGTTTGTGAATTACCTAAGAATATCTCAAGCGAAATCGTCTTCAACAAAATCTCATTTGATTTCATGAAAGAAACCGACCCCAATGAGAAAATACTTGAAATAGTAATTTATACATCTGAATACGATGAAAAATTATTGCTTGAAAAAGAAGACACATTAATCGACAAGCTCATTGACAAATACCCAAAAACAGATAATGAATATATTATTTTGGTGGAATGCTAATGTCAAGCAATGAAAAATTTGATTGGTGCAGATATTATCAACATGCTGCATCCTATCAAAATGAAAGCGATTCAGCAAAATTGAGAACTGGAATTGGTAGGTTTTATTATTCAGCCTTTTTAGAATCAAGAGACCATATTACAGAAAATCAAATCTTTTTAAATAATTTCAGCAAGAGCGTGATGAACTCCAAATCCGGTAGAATTCATCAAGAAACCAGACATACCTTTGACAAACATCCTTCATTAAACCATAATAATGTAGGTAAAAAAATTGCTCAAAGACTCAATATCCTAAGGAAATACAGGAATATAGTGGATTATGATTCACAAAATCCAAAAAATTTAAAAAACGTCTACAATAAATGTCACAAAATGGCAAAAAGAATATTTGAATTATTGGATGAATTAAATTAATTATAATCATTTCCTAACTTTTTGATTTAATTCCAACAAATGAAGCAAATACAGAAGCCAAACACAACACTACACAGATAATACATGTTATTTGACAGCTGCTGATTAAAAGAGGATAGTACTGCTCAATGATTGGAACATCACCCATCACAAAAGCAAATACAAGTGTCAATATACCCATACTCATAGCCTGCCCGACTGTACGCATTGTTGCAACTGCCGCTGAGGCAACTGATGTGTCTTTCGGCGGAACTGAACCCATAATGATATTTGTGTTTGGTGGTGAAAACAAACCGAAACCTATACCATAAATAATCATTGAAACAATCAAAAATTCCATTGAAGTTGCACCGTCCAAAGATGAAAATAAAAACAGTGAAATTGTTCCAAGCGCCATTCCGATAGCTGCCAGTATCTGCGGAACGAACTTGTCTGACAATCTGCCTGCAATCGGAGCCAATACAACCTGGCACAATGGTGCAACAAGCAATATTATTCCTGCAGTCTGTGAGTCAAAACCCTTTATGTACTGCAAGTGATAGTTTAAAATTGTTATTACCGCATAAGTCGCCAGATAAGCACACAGGGATGCGAAGTTTGCTGAGAGGAACTTGTGATTTTTGAAAAACCTTATGTCAAACACCGGATTTTCCTGTCTAAGCTCGATTAAAGCAAATATCACAAGAATGATTAAACCAATAACAGTCAGCGCTATTCCCAGCTGAGTATTTAGAACAGTAAATCCATACATGAAAAGCACAATTCCGATTCCATATGTTAAAGATCCCTTAACATCCAATGGAATGTTTTCAAATGAACTCCACTCCCCATCGATTTTTGTTAAAAGCAATGCAAGAATAACAAACAGGAAAGGCACTCCAAAAAGCACTACAGATCTCCATCCCAGATTGTAATTTAGAATTCCTCCAATTACAGGAGACAATGACAAACCGACATATACTCCAGTTATATTTATTCCCAACGCCTTTCCCCGCTCTTCAGGCGGGAAGGCATTCACTATCATTGCCATTGATGTAACATTGATAAAAGCCAGTGAAATTCCTAAAATCAATCTGCAGACAAGGAACTGTTCCTGTGATGTGACAAGAACATTGACAATTGAAATTATGATAAACAAAACTATGCTTATGATTGTGACTTTTTTAAGGCCGTATTTTCCTGAAATCTGACCTGCTGGAACCGACAGTACAGCCACAACCAATAAAAAAATAATAGTAACCCAATTCTGAATAATATTGCTCATTCCGAATTCAGCTGCAATGGATGGAATAACAATAGTTACTGCATTAACCGCAAATACTGTAAAAAATGATAATATTGTACAGATTAGTAAAAGCAAATTCTTTGATTCCATTATCTTAATATTTAAAATTCATACAATATAAATCGTTACATACATGCCGGTTTAATTTCTCATTTCATGTCATTATGTATATTATGACATGCATGCTTAATGAAATCGATTTAAGAACAATACCATTAGCTTTCCATGGTTGATTACATCTGCTAACTAAAAAATATGATGTGAATAATTTATTTCATATCTTAAGCCCAATATTGACTTCATTTTGTAAAATTGACATGAAAAAAAAGTAAATATTTATATAGAACCCATAATAAACTATAATTAAGAATTAAACTATATGGAGGTTAAAATTATGCAGAACAACAACTCAACAAGACTTGAAATGCAAATTCCACAGGAAAACACATATACAGGATTAAACATTGAGTCAAATTTCGATGTTGAATTTAATGAACTAAGCAAAAACTACAAGATACACAATAAAAGTAATGTGAAACTTTTCATTAAAAAACATGAAAATATTCTTCCTTTTATTCAAGAACTTACACCATTACTCAACAAATACTTCCCAAAATATGAGAAAATCATTGAATTTTGTAAAGATCCCGAATTTAGTGATTTAGATTTCATAATGATATATATAGACTGTGATTCTTATGAAACAGACTATGAAAAATTAGTAAAATTTAAAAATGAAACATTATACATGTCAAAATTTTCAAAAAAAATTAATGGATTGGTTTGCGTGGAGTTGTGGTAATATGAGTTCATTTAACTTTGAAAAATTATATGATGTGGGAAATCATTTAATAGATTTTTCCCATGAAGAAGAATATCAACGTTCTTCAATGACCCGATATTATTACTCTGCATTTCATTCAGCCAAAGAATATTATGAGCAATCATTTAGAAAACATTTATCAACGAATGATATCCATTCCACCTTGATTAAAGAACTCGAAAATTCTCCATTTAAAGAGGAAAAGGAATTAGGAGAAAAATTAAGAATATTAAGAAATAACAGGAATCATGCTGATTATTATAAAAGAAGTATTTCAAAAAATAAAGCTAAAGAAATATTTTCATTATTAACTTATTTGAGAAAACATCCATTAAGATTAATGAAAAATTAAATTTATTTTTTCAATTTTGCCATCAAACCTGATTTTCTTGCATAGTGAAACATGTACAGTTGAACATATCCTGCATATCCACCAAACTCTTCCATTCCAAAATCACGCACTTTAGCAACACTGATATCTTTTCCATCAAAATATAAATAGGACACTATTCTTTTTATCCAAACATCTGAAGGAAACGCTTCCCTGAAGTTAAATCCGTACAATAAAATGCAGTCGGCCACTTTTGGTCCAACTCCCGGAACCTTTAGAATTGTTTCAAATGCTTCATCATAGCTCATTTTTGAAATCTCTTGAATGTCCATTTCATCTGTAAATAGCTCGCTTGCCTTTCTCATGTATGGTGCTCTATATCCCACACCACAATTTTTAAGATTGTTTGTACAGCTTTCAATATCTGAAATATTTGACAAATCAGATTCCTCCTCATCATCCAAGTACACGTTTAATAAATCATTGCTTTGAGGAAAAGTATAGTAGTTACCATGTTGATTTCCCCAATTATGCTTAATGTCAGAAATTGACTTTGTCCATCTTTTTATTGAATTGTTAGCAGAGCATATTGATGATATGACACATTCAAAAGGATCAGGTGCAAGAAATAATCTCAAACCATTACAGAATTTAGACATTTCAGATAACTCTGCATGATTTCCCAGATATTTATAAAACTTCTCCAAATCAAAATCCAAATCAAAAATGTAGGATAACTTTGAAATTGCCTCTTTTTGGGAGATGTCCCCATCAAAATCAAACTCCAGAAAGTCGTCAGACTGTTTAACATTAAAAATTACAGGATTGTCTTTAACATTGACAACATTAGAAAAAGTACCCTCGACTTCTGCCCATGGAGGCTGTGAAGTCTGACCTGACATTTGGGTCAGTTCCACGTCAATAGGTTTTTTGATAATCATAAGCGGACAGCCACATTATTTTCTTTCAGATATTTCTTTACAGTCCCTATTGAATATTGGTTAAAGTGAAATATGCTTGCTGCTAGAGCTGCTGAAACATCTGTTTTTTCAAACACTTCAAGAATATGATTCGGTTCGCCGACACCACCACTGGCTATTACCGGAATGTCAACCGCATCATTGATAGTTTTATTTAATTCAATGTCATATCCGTTCTGGGTTCCGTCACCGTCCATACTGGTGAGCAATATCTCTCCGGCTCCACGTTCCTGGCATTCAACTGCCCATTGTATTGCATCAATGCCTGTGAATTCACGTCCGCCGTAGATGCTTGTGTCAAACCAGCAGTATCCATTATCCGTTTCAATGACTGTTTTATCCTTTGCATCATCCGGATGGTCAACATACCGCCTTTTTGCATCGATTCCAATAACAACGGCCTGGGATCCCACAACTTTTGAAGCTTCAGTCAATAGTTCCGGATTTTTAATGGCCGCAGTGTTGGTTGAGCATTTATCGGCACCTGCCCTAAGCATCTTGATGTAATCGTCAACCTTTCTTATTCCCCCACCGACACATATCGGCATGAATACATTTTCAGTCAATCTGTCAATAACATCTGCCATTGTTGCACGGCGTTCATGTGATGCAGTGATGTCTAATACGACCACTTCATCAGCTCCTTCCTCATAGTATCTTGTTGCAAGGTCTACAGGATTGCCGGCATATTTGATTTCCTTAAATTCAACACCCTTAACGACCCTACCTTCGGGAACCTGCAAATCACAATCTAGACAGGGAATAATTCTTTTAGTCAACATAATATCTAATAAAAAAAGAGTATTGTTTTTTAAAAAACAATATTTTTAAGCTGAATATCTTAAAACAAAACAGAATATAGCTAAAATTACAGTAGCTATTAATACATGCTCAGGTGCGAGTTTTGGACCTAAACTTTCTTCATCAAAGTATCTAACTAAACCTGCACCGGTTTGAGGCATAGAAATCTTATCATTTTTTTTCGCCATAAGTAATCTCCTATAAAATTAATTAATATAAAATAACTGAATATAATTATTTTCCTCATCATATATAAAGTTTAAATTTTTTCTTTTTTGATTACTTTAATATCACTGATTCTTGTGTCGGGATACTGTCCGTCTTCATCCTTCTCAACGGCCTTTACCATATCCCATACAGTTAAAAGAGCAACACTTACACCAGTTATAGCTTCCATTTCAACACCAGTTTTGCCTAAAGTATTTACTGCGCATCTGGCTATGATTTCATCACTCTTGACTTCAAAATCAAGCTCTATTCCAGTCAATGCCAACGGATGGCAAAGCGGAATTATTGAGGAAGTATTTTTAACAGCCTGAATTCCTGCAATCTGAGCAGTTGTCAAAACATTTCCCTTTTTGATCTCTTCATTTTGAATCAGTCTTATTGTATTTTCATCTAAAAAGATGCTGCCTGTGGCAATAGCTCTTCTTTTTTGGTCTGGTTTGCCGCCGACTTCAACCATGTGCACTCCGTTTTCTGTCAAGTGTGTAAATTCATCTGCCATTATATCATTTCTCGCTTACTTCAATTACGTCCAACTGTTCACAAACTGCATTAACACCCAATATCTCGCCAACATTAGGGCGACTTCTGCCCCCATCACCTGAAATTAATTCCTTAATGTACAATCCGCCTTCCGTTTTAATAATCATGTTGAAATGAGTGTCATCGATGATTTCATAAGATAAATCCATTACATGTTTGATACGTATCTTATCAGCACGTCTCCTAAGCACCCTTAAAGGTGTCTGCTGGTGAATTTCATCCAGTTTTGTCAATTCCTCCAATTTATCCTTGTCAAATGCCCCATCACATTTCACAAGTGCCTGATAAACCTTATATGTGTCTGGAGAGGATTGCTTGATTTCCGCCTTTCGTCTCCTCTCGCAGAGACATAGGCTATGATATGCGGTTTTTCCTTCATTGATTTCATTGATTTGTTTTTCCAATTTGGCCAAGTCAAGATTTCTGATTTTAGGTTCTTTGATTTCAAGAACAAAAGGCCTTCCAGAGCCCAACATTAATACATCAATGTCTTCACGGCCCGCACCATGGAACTTTGCTTCCCTTCCTTTTGTTAATTTTAAAAAATGCTCGGAAATCAGCTCTTCCACGGACTCAGGGTATTGCTTTCCAGTGTGGTTGCACTCATCACAACCCCTTCCCTTACATTTGGTACATGGCCATTTTGTTTGGGGAATCCCGCGCTTGAACTTGTTGTATTTTCCTTCAACATACAACGGATTGATTTGGATTCTGACTTTCGGCTCTTTAATTAAATCTATGTTAAAGACAATGTCCTGGGATTCAAATTCAGCTTCCTTATCATATCTTTCCCAAATTCCAAGACCTATTATCCTGTTGACTTCCTTTTTAATGGTTTCAACAGACAAATTGAATTTTTCAGACAGTTCCCCATCCCTTTTTTGAATGTCCTTATCTATTTTTGAGCCTACCAAAAATGTATTGAACTCGACTCCCAGCTGATTTATCTTATCGTCGATTTTTTTGTATAATTCCTCATTAATTTTGTCGAATAAGTTATCGCAGATTACGCAATCAACATCACTCAAATCCACATTTAATTCACTGCATACCTTATCTGCTCTTTCAATGTTGTTTGTGCCATCTACTGTTTTTGACAATTTGCGTCCCAAACAGCTTTTGCAGATTTTTCCATCAGTCTCTTCTAAAAGTTTTCTAGCTAACTCGTACATTCTATCTATTCATAAATTGGCCCATCATACGGTTCATTGCACCGCCGCTTAAACGGCCGCCACGTTTTCCAATTCCTTTCATTGTCTTTTTGGTATTGTTGTAGTATTTAAGAAGTTCTTTGACTTCGCTTTCCTGTACGCCGGATCCGCGAGCGATTCTGCGAATGCGTGATTGTTTAATGATTTTAGGATTCATCATCTCTTCTTCTGTCATGGAAGACATCATAATCTTATAGGTATCAATCTTGTCCTCGGTCATTTTTGACGCTTCCTTTGAAATCTTGTTTCCCATACCCGGTATCATGTTGAGCACCTGCTGCATAGGCCCCATCTTGTTCATCATTTCAAACTGGTTTTTCATGTCCATCAATGTGAATTTACCGGTCATCATGTTGTTCATGGTCTTTTCGGCAACGTCCTCATCGATGTTCTCTTCAGCCTTTTCTATAAGGGATTTGATGTCGCCCATCCCAAGCAATCTGGAAATGAACCTTTCAGGGTCAAACAGCTCAAAGTCATCAATCCTTTCACCGGTACCGATGAACTTGATTGGTGCGCCTGTTTCTGCAACAGCTGACATTGCACCTCCACCTTTTGCAGAACCGTCCAATTTTGTAATGATGATTGAACCTATATCGGTTGCCTGTGAAAATGCCTTGGCCTGTTCACCGGCCTGCTGACCGATGGTTCCGTCAATGACAAGAATGGCCTCATTCGGATTGATGATATTATCCAGTTCATCCATCTCTGCAATCAAATCCTCTTCCTGCTTGTGCCTACCGGCAGTATCGAAAATAATGACTTTCCTGTTTTTGAATTCCTTAAGACCTTTCTCAGCAAGATCAAGTGCGTCCTTGTTGTTAGGGTCCCCATATAAAGGAACATCCATCTCTTCAGTCAATTGCCTTAACTGTTCGTAAGCTGCAGGCCTCCAAGTGTCTGTACAGACCACAGCAGGATTGAAACCTTTTTTCTGAAGGTATCTGCATAACTTACCGATTGTAGTAGTCTTACCACTACCCTGAAGACCCAGGAACAATATCTTATAAGGCCTTTCATTAATGTCCAATCCGGCGGCTTCGCTGCCTAAAAGATTTACCATTTCCTCATAAATAATGGTTATAACATGTTCCCTTGGAGTGATTCCCTTTGGAGGTTCCTCTTCAAGAGCCCTTGATTCGATTTTTTTGGATAAATCTAAAACTAGTTTAATGTTAACGTCAGATTGGATTAATGCACGTTGAATATCTTTAACAACTTCCTTGATTGTCTTTTTATCTATTACTGACATTCCTACTAATTTTTTCATTGTATTAGTAAGGTTTTCTCCTAAATTTCCGAGCATATTAATCACTTAAAATAATCGATTTTAGAAAACTTATATAATTATAATAAAATATATTTATATTTAACAAGTTTTAAATTTTTGTGTGAGACTATGTTAGAGGAAGTAATTAAATCATTAGAAGCATCCCCAATTGTTAAGAAAGGTGACTATAACTATTTTGTAAATCCTATAAGTGATGGTGTTCCGGCAATGGACCCTATAATGCTTAGGGAATTGGCATTGGCAGTTCACAAGTATGCTGATTTGGATATAGATAAAATTGTTGCCGTGGAAGCTATGGGAATTCATCTTGCAACTGCCCTGTCACTTGCAACCGACATTCCTTTTGTAGTGATTCGTAAAAGGCAATACGGCCTTCCAGGTGAAACCGAAGTATATCAAAAAACAGGTTACGGCTCATCAAACCTTTATATAAATGATTTGCACGAAGGTGAGAAAATATTGCTCATTGATGATGTTGTAAGTACCGGAGGAACACTGGTATCATTGATTAAAACATTGGAAGACCTAGGTTTGGAATTGAAATCCGTGGTGGCCATTATAGACAAAGGAGAAGGAAAAGAAATTGTTAAAAAAGAAACTGGAATTGACGTTTTATCCATAGTTAAACTAGACGTTATTGACGGCAAAGTGGTTATCGAAAGCACAATCAAAGATTAAAATGTCAATGTATGATATGGATTTGGACAAGGTAATCCGTAAGATAAACTCAAAAGATGCACGGGCCGTGGGGCTTCAATTTCCGGAAGGCCTTAAGATGCAGGCCATCAAGATAGCTCGACGGATTGAAGATGAAACCGATGCAACGGTGATAATTTCCGGAGACCCATGTTTCGGCGCCTGTGATGTGAGCGACTGGAAAATGAAAGGTTCAGTTGACCTGATAGTTCATTACGGTCACACCCCTCTACCGCTTAAATATGAAATTCCAACTCTTTTTATTGAAGCCTTTTCAAATATTGACATTAAAAAAGACCTTGAAAAATGCTTGGATGAAATAAAAGGTCATTCAAGAATAGGGCTGGTGACAACAACACAACATCTGCACCTTTTAAATGAAACCAAGGATTTTCTTGAAGACAATGGAAAGGAGGTTATTCTTGGATCATCCCCATCAACTAGAAAGGGACAGGTCTTGGGATGCAATTTCTCATCCATCAAGAATTTGGATGTCGAATTAATATTGTTCATAGGCAGCGGGAATTTCCATCCTTTGGGAATAAAATTATTTTCAAATGTCCCTGTCTTGGCGCTTGACCCATACAACAGTGAAATCAGAAGCATGGATGAATATGCCGACAGAATCTTAAGAATACGTTTTGCAAGAATAACAAAAGCACGTTCAGCTAAAAAATGGGGAATAATCGTATCTACAAAAGAGGGCCAGTACAGAATGATTTTGGCAAAAGAATTGAAAAAGACTCTTGAAGACCATGGAATGGAAGCATATATAATATTAGCCGATAACATAAATCCCGATATATTATTACCTTATTTTGAATTGGAAGCATTTGTCGTGAGTGCTTGCCCAAGAATAGCAATAGATGATTCTCAAATGTATAAGAAACCACTACTTACACCTCAGGAGTTGGAAATTGTATTGAACAAAAGAGAATGGGAAAATTATCAATTGGATGAAATTTTATTCCACGAACGTTATAAATAGCTTTAAATAGGAACATGAATAAAATTATTATATTAAAGAAATTTATATAAAATCTTTATTTTGGTGATTTTAATATGGATATGAAAGAGGAAAAAATAGTAATGCCAGGAGATAAATTAGGAATAATTGAGCAATATCTCCCGGGAGAAGGTACATATGATGATAATGGAGATATCAAATCATCCGTACTGGGTAATGTTAAAATTAATCAAAAAATGAAGGTTATTTCTGTTGAGGGCACAGCCAAACCGGCACTCTTAAAAGTTGGAGATATGATATATGGCCAAATTACCGACATAAAACCTCAAAGAGCAAATGTGAAAATTGAATGCATGAAAGACAATGCAAGGCCGTTAGCACTGCCATATATGGGTGCAATCCACATATCTCAAGCAAAAAAAGATTATCTCGAGAAATTATCTGATGCATTTAGAATAGGAGATATAATACAAGCCAAAGTTGTTAAAATTACCGGAGATAATGTTGATTTAAGCACAGTAAATGATGATTGCGGCGTGCTTAAAGCAATGTGCACCAGATGCAGAGATTATATGCACACAACCTCAAAAGAAAATGAACTTCAGTGCAATACTTGCAATAAAAAAGAAAAACGTAAAGTTTCTAAAAACTACGTTAATGATTAATTAAGGTTGATAAAATGGAAAATATTGAAATTATTGAAGATAAAACTTTAGAATTAACATTTATTGTAAAAGATGAAAGTCATGGAGTCTGCAATGCTTTAAGACACCTTTTAATGCAAGACCCTGACGTTGAATATGCCGTTTACAATATCGATCACCCTCTTACTGGAAAACCAGAAATGACTATTAAAACCAAAAGAGGAAAAAGACCTAGAGTTGTGTTAAAAAAAGCAGCAGAAAAACTACAAGAAGAAAGTGCTGATTTTAAAAAAATTATCGACGAAGCTTTATAGCTTCACCATTATTTTTTAATGTGATTTCATGGCAAATTACAAAATTCCTTCAATAACTGCCGACATCTTTATTTATGATGACAATTTTAATTTTATTTTAATCAAACGAAAAAATGACCCATATAAAGATTGTTGGGCGTTGCCCGGAGGATTTGTGGAATACGGTGAAAGTGTAGAAACTGCAGCAATAAGAGAAGCAAAAGAAGAAACCAGTATTGATGTTGAACTTGAAAATTTAGTCAATATTTACTCTAAACCTGACAGAGACCCAAGAGGACACACAATAACGATAGCATTCACCGCCAAAGGAAATATGAATGAAATGAAAGCGGATAGTGATGCTAAAGAAATTGCAATTTTTTCAGCTGAAAATTTAGATGAGATAGATATTGCATTCGACCACGAAGAAATAATTGCAGATTGCTTAAAAATAGTAAAAAATAACTTATAATGCCATATATTTAAATAAGTTAAAAAAAAGATTTATTGAATATATTTAATAAAAATTATTATAATAGAGGAGAGTTAAATGGAATTTTGTCCTGAATGTGGAGCAATGATGCTTCCAAATGATGGAGTTTTAAAATGTAATAGTTGCGGATACTCAAATGAATTATCTAACAACGATGAATATGCAGTTTCAAAGAAAGTTGAAGCTAATGAAACTGTTAAAATGTTAGGTGAAGATGTTGACGTTCGTCCGACAACAACTGAAACCTGTCCTGAATGTGGAAATGATAAAGCTTTTTATGAATTAAAACAAACTCGTAGTGCTGATGAAGCACCTACACGTTTCTTTACATGTACTGAGTGCAAACATACTTGGAGAGAATACGACTGAGGGTTGTTCATGAAAGATTCTAAAGATAAAGAGCATAGGATTTCTAATCTTAAAAGCATGATCAACAACATTAATGATAATGAAGAAGAAGTTAGCGAAGAAGAAATCGAAGAAGATTTAGAGTTAATCAATTATCTTAATGAAGACAAAATCGATTATGATGATTTAGAAATCAATGATGAATTCATTTATCATCCTGATGATGGAGACGATGCTATTAATTTAGAAGAAAACCCTATTAATGAAGATTTTATAATCAATGCTCCAAAAGAAGAAACTGAAAATGAAGATGCAATTGAAAACGATGAATTTATTGATGATTTCACTTCCGATATGAGTGAAAGCTTTGATAATCTAGTCAATGCAAAAATAGGAAGAACTCCAATATTAGCTATTGCTAGTACCATTGTTGGATTAATTTTAATTGTCATCTCAGCAATTATCTTTTCATCCCGTAGCGATAGAATTATAGACAATGTTGTTTCAGGTGAAACAAACTTTATTTCAGTTATATTTTTAATATTCGGATTATTATTAGTGATTTACGGACTTTACAAAATCATTGGATTTAAAAATCCCTTGGAAAGTTTGTCTAATAGTATAGATTCAGTTGAAACCAGCGAACCTACCACTAAAAAAGAAGAACCAAAAGAAAAAGCCATTCCAAAAAGTGACATTCCATTAGACAAGGAATCTTACAAAATTGGCGAATTTAATCTTAAAGAATTAAAAAATAAATTTAAAAAACCTTCCACCTCAAAAAAACCAGCACCTCCAACTCAAGAAGAGTTAGATAAAATCCCTCCAGCTCGTGAAAAGTCTAAAGAGAAAAAAGGTCTAACAGCTGAGGAAATTGAAGAAATGGAGTACGAACAGGTTGTTCGTGAAAGTGAATCCATTGATGATATTTTTGCTGAAGTTGAAGATATTGATGAAATTCCCATAATTTCTGTTGATGGTGAAGATAAAGTAAAAAAATAACTTTTATTATTAATTTTTAGGGCCTGTGGTCTAGTCAGGAATGACGCAGGACTTCGGATCCTGAGGTCGGGGGTTCAAATCCCTCCAGGTCCGCCTAATTTTTTACACGAACTACCGCTTCCTTGAAAAAGTCAGGGATTAATGAGCGATACATTGGACTTTTAAATAACATGTTAATGTCGCTGTCAATAATATAAGTATAACATGAATCATCCTCCGCTCTCATACCACGGCCATATGCCTGCATAAGAGTCATTACAGTTTTATAAGCATACCATTTTTTATCCCTTTTCATTCTCATGTTAACCTGCTTGTCTCCAAGATATGGGAAAGGCATTTTATAGATAATCTGGAATCTGCACTTATCATAAGGCAAATCCACACCTTCACTCATTGACGGGGACACCAATACCAATGGATTTTCATCTTTTTCAAAGAAATTCAATATCTGTTCCCTGTTTTTGGAAGTATGTGAAATCAGCCTTGTGTTATACAAGTTATTCAGGATATATTGCTGGCATTTATAGCTGTGGGTGTGAATCAGTCCCTTATCGCCTTCATGCTTTTTGAGGATTTCCTGAAGTATAGGAATTGTTTTTGGAGCAGTGTTTTTTATCCTGTTTGCTGACATCTTACCTGCAAGATTAAGAATGATAGGCCTTTTTTCCTTAGTGAAGGGACTGTCAACCTTAATGTGATATACCTCATTCGGATTTAGACCAAGCCATTTTGAAAACATCTTATGGGAGAGGATTGTGGCACTCATGAATATTACCACATCACCATACTTAAAAAGGTTGTCCGTTGCATAGTGATGAACTCTCAGCGGCTTGAAAACGACACCGCTTTCATCGGCATCTATAACCCAGTTTTTAGGTTCCTTTTCCAAGTTATTAGATAAAGTTTTTAATCTTGAAATTGTTGAGCGGATCCTGTCGGCCTTGTTCTTCTTGACATCTTTTAGGTCAATTTCCTCATAACTTTCCCTGATGGCATCTATTTCCATTATCCAATCCTTAATCTCACCGTCCTTTATTGTTTCGGGAGATATTGCCTTACTGATGTCCTTTTCAAGGATCCTGTTGTATAATGCAACTTCCATAGTTGCCATCAATTTGTTTTCAATATTGTGGGCTTCGTCCAAAATCAAAAGTGAACGTGGAGCGAAGTGTTTTACATAATTCAACTCAACTATTGCATAATCATAATTCATCAATGTTATTGGAGAGTTTATTGCATTGGCTTTCTGGTTCCAATAATGGCAGTGATTTGATGACTGGTAAAACAATGCCCCTCCAAATGAATCCTCAAATGCAAGTTCGGAATCCAATGACGGATTTTTGGCAATACCGTAGGGACAGAAGAAGTTGCTTGAGGTTGGGGTTGTCTTACATGTGCCCATGTCACAATTCATTTCCAGATTACTGTTCAAGCAAGCAAAATTACCCCTTCCCTTGACTAACGGGAACTCGAACTCATCTGAATACTGTGACTGCAACTGTTTGGTCATTGTCAAAATATATGCTGATTCATACATTTTCGCAAGGGTTGTAGCGATAGCTGATTTTCCGGTACCCGTACCCGCTTCAAGAATAATATATTTATAGCCCTTGCGAATTGCATCATTAATGTTTTGTATAATGTCCAACTGACCGAATCTAGGCTCTTCAAAAGGAAAATTTTCTATTATCTCCTCATCGATATGTGGATAAATCTCCTTCAGATATGCTACAGTTCCTTCATCCAACTTATGATTATCGATTGAATAAACCTCAGGAATTTCATCATCCAAAATTGAATGTGTAACCTTCTTTTGAAAGCTAAATAAGTTAGTAGGGCCTTTTGACTTACCATTACTTGAATTTCCGCAAGTACAATTACTTTTTAACATGCCACAGTTTGGGCAAAACATTGAATTTGACATTAAAAATATATTAGTCAGTATAATATAAATAAATTATAGGAAGAGCATTTGAAAATAAATATTCAAATTGAATTATTGTTATTATAAGTGATATTATGGCAAAAAAAGGAAAATTGTATGGAATTGGTGTTGGACCTGGAGATACTGAATTGCTAACATTGAAAGCGGCAAGAATATTAAAAACTGTCCCGGTCGTATTCTCACCAAAATCAGCAAAAGAAAAAGAGAGTATTGCATTGTCCATTGTAAGACCGATACTTGAAGAAAGACAGGATTATAAAAGATTAATGCTAGTTACACCTATCTTTCCAATGATTGAAGATAAAGGGGAACTTGAAAAAATATGGACAAGCGCTTCAGAAATGATTGCTCAGTACCTGGACAGCGGAAGGGACGTGGCATTCATTACACTCGGAGATCCTTCAGTATTCAGTACCTATTCATATCTTCAAAAGAAATTAAAAGGAAACTATGAAATTGAAACCGTTCCGGGAATCACTTCATTTACCGCATGTGCAGCGGCCAGAAACGAAGCATTGGTAGAACAAAATGACGTGCTGACCGTTGTTCCTAAAATTGACGACAGACTAGAACAAATAATTGAATACAGTGATTCCGTAGTGTTAATGAAAGCTTCAAGAAACACTTCACAGCTAGAACAAGTTATTGAACAAAAAGAAAGACCTAAAGATATCTATTCAGTGCAAAACTGCACCCGCGAAAATGAAAAAATAATTGATGGATTTTCTAATGAAAAACCATATTTAACCACTACAATCATCAAATTCAAGGATGACTAGTAGGTTTTGATTGCTAAAGGCTCTATTTCAAAGACGCATTTTTCATCTCCCATTGTATAACACTGTGTTTCAATAACACTTACAGGGAGATTGAAAAATTCTGTAAACAAACCTTCAAATATGCCAGTGTCCAAAAAGCATGCTGGCTTTCCTGTTTTTGGAAGTAACTCACATTCAAAGCAGTCATAGGTAGTTATTTTAATTATTTGACCTATGTCAAAAGTGAGTCTGCCTAAACCTTTTCTTTGCCAGAAAGCAGCAAGATTATTCAAGAAAATATCCAAATCATCATCATATAATTTATTGAAAATGGATTTGCCTATGCTGTTACCTGTTGATTGGAGGATCGGATCAATATTTATTCCTTCCTGAATGAGCATTGCCCTTAATGTGTGGAACAGCAGTGTGGAAAATTCCGCATCCTCATCCACAATGTTTTTGATTAGATAATCAGACTGAGTTTCTTCAATTTCCTTTGGCTCGGAAAGTTCGACTGAACCAATGTATTTTGAATTTAAGAAGAAAATCTTTTTTCTGTTGTCAACTGGGTGGACTTTGTATGATATGATTCCGCTTTCTCTTAAACTTTTAAGGTGAACTGAAACAGTAGATTTTGATTTACCAGTATTGCTGACTATTTCATCGAATTCCATATCACGGTCCCGAAGCATTTCTAAAATTGTAAGTTTAACTGGACTTTTGATTACATTTACTCCAATACGATCATTGGAATTAGAAAAAATCTGGATAGGTTTCTGTTCGCTCATTTTTAATATCCCCCAATATATAGTTATATTTAATATTTTTAACTTAATAAATATATCTATAATTTAAAAAAAGGGCATATGTTTAATGTTTTTTAAAAAAAAATAAACAAATACCAAAATAAGAAATGAAAAAAATACAACTGTTCGTTTAAAACCTATAAAACAGTTCGTATACAAAACTAGAATAGTTAAGAAAACCTATAATTTGAACAATCTTTTTGCATTTCGGGTTGTTATTTCGATGACTTCATCCTCTTTCATGTCCAATTCCTGCGACAATTTTTCTATAATATATCTTATGTTAAGTGATGTGTTTTTTTGGCCTTTTTTTTGTTCCGGAACCAGATATGGGGAATCCGTTTCCACAAGAATATGATTAACATCAATGTTTTTTGCCATTTTTCTTGTTTTTTTGTTATTGGCGTGAGTAATCGGCCCTGCAATTCCTATATAGAAACCCAAATTTATGAACTGCTGTGCCATTTCGGCTGAACCCAGATAGCAGTGCATGGATCCTGCCACATCATGCTTTTTCAATATGTCATAGGTATCCTGCATTGATTTTCTGGAATGGACAATAACCGGTAAGTCATGTTTTTCTGCAAGACCAACCATATTCTCAAACAATTTAATTTGCTTATACTTATTGTCCTTTGTGAGATAATAGTCAAGGCCAATCTCACCCACTGCAATAACATTTTCATTTTCAAGCTGCTCATCCAATAATGAGATATCCTCATCAGTTACATTATCGGCAAATGCATATAAATATCCCAAAGCGGCATGGACATTATCATATTTACCAGATAACTCCAATACTTCCATGTTGCTTAATGGGTCTGTGCCGTTCAATATCATGTGGATGTCCCTTTTTGCAGCTTCATTTATTATGTCTTCTGCATTTTTCATTTCGCTTGCGTAAATGTGGCAGTGTGTATCTATTATCATGAAAATCCCTGTGAAAAGATAATTTGCATTAAGTTTTTATTGTTATCTAATCAATAATTATATTGTAAATTAAATTAATTTTTTGGTGAAATGAGATGGATGAAAAGTTTTCAAGAACAGAAATGTTAATTGGAAATGACGGAATGGAAAAATTGAGTGCTGCCACTGTTGCCGTTTTCGGTCTTGGGGGCGTAGGGTCTTTTGTCTGCGAAGGGCTTGCCCGAAGCGGAATAGGCAATTTCATTTTAGTTGACTTTGACAAAATTGATGAAACTAACATCAACAGACAGCTAATTGCAACAGTCGACACTATCGGCAAGTATAAGGTTGACGTTATGGCTGAAAGAATCCTGAAAATCAATCCTGATGCAAATGTTAAAATATATAAGGAATTCTACATGGCGGACTGTGAAATAGACATCATCACAGAGGATTTGTCATATGCCGTTGACTGCGTGGACACCATAATGGCTAAAATTGCAATCATATGCAAGTGCGATGAGCTTAATGTTCCGGTCATCTCATCAATGGGAACCGGTAACAAGTTGGATCCGACAATGTTTGAAGTGGCAGACATCTATGACACAACAGTTTGTCCGCTCGCCAAAATAATGAAAAAAGACCTTCGAAAAAGAAATATAGAAAAGCTGAAAGTGGTCTATTCCCAAGAACATGCAATAAACACAAACGACCATCCTATAAACCAGGACAGGAAATTCAAGGTGAAAGGAAGCGTTTCATTTGTGCCTTCAGTAGCCGGACTTACAATTGCAGGCGAAGTAATAAAGGATATTGCTGGTAATTAACTAGTAAGAGCGATGGTAAACATGGATTGTAAAGTCATTAGGTGACTTGAAAGATATAACCAGAAATAGAGAATGCTGGAAAGCAAATATTGTTGATGTTGCTAGTTACTTAAACAATGATTATTCAATTGAAGTTAGCAAAAGCATTATGGCTCCTTGGAGAAATGGGACTTAAATATCCCTCAGAAATTGAAATGTGCATTGCCGATATTATCGGCTACCTGGAAGACGAAAATCCAAAATTGCGGGAAAGGTCAGCCAATGCCCTAGGAAGAATAGGTCGGAGCGATGAAAATCTGGTTATTCCCCATTTGGACAGATTAATGAAACTGAGACATGACGAATCCGAAAACGTCAGACATGCATTCATCTGAGCCTGTGAAAACATAGCTACAAATGCTCCAGAGCTATTTTGTGAAAATCTGGAAATTTTTTATGAAATCATTGGAGATACCGGAGAAAAAGTCAGAATAGAAGCTCCTGAAATGTTTAGAGTGATTGGAAAAAGCAAACCAGATTGCGTGAAGCCTTACATTAAAAAATTGGAATGGATTGCTGAAAACGATGAAAAATCCTATTGTCCGTATTCACAGTTCTGGTGCAATTCGAATTACAAAAAAAAGCAATGAAAAATTGACCAAATGTTATATCTAATGAACTCAAAAATATATCTATGGACAAACGTGTAAAATATTTCATCCTATCAATTATATTGATTGCATTAGGCAATTACGATGAAGTTTTAGGTTATATAAATAATGCATATGAATTAGATGAAAATAATGAATTGTTAGATGAATTAATTGAAGAGATTAATAAACTGTCGATTAACTTTTGAAAAACTAATAACGTTTGGAAACATTCAAAACCATTTACTTTTTTATAATTATCTTAAAATTATTTAATTTTCATATCTGTTTCCATTATATTTTTAAATGTAAAATCATCGTGTTTTTTCTTTTATCGGCAATTCTCATTGCAGCTCTTGAATATAACCCCAATTTTTTATCTAAAATTCTTAATACATCCTTATAAAATCCTCTGCATTCAATCAATTGACAGTTAACTTTTTTTGCAAATTCTACTTCATCGTTAATATAAAAATGCATCATTGCAGATTTGTTTCCTGTTCTTTTGACATAGAAATTGACGTATAGGTTCCCGAATTTGTTTGCTGCATCAAATATCAGCTCGGCATTTTCAAATATGTCCTTGACATTACTAATGAATTCGACCACATCACTTTCATGGAAGTATTGGAAAACACCTGCAACTATCAATAATGTTGGAAGATTGGT
>CAZQWN010000012.1:29776-35158 GCA_964596915.1 uncultured Methanobrevibacter sp. | reverse complement strand
AAAATTGCAGGATATGTTACAAGGCTTGTAAGGTTAGAACAAACCCAAGAATAAGCTTTTTTTCATATTTTTTTACTACTTTTTTTATTATAATTTTTATTTTGTTTGAAAATTTTTACATTTTGTATAATTTTTTTAATTCCAACTTTTAAATGCATGTAATTTTTTCAACAATTTTAATTAAAAGTTTATTAATATGTGTAGGTATAAATATATTATAATATTTTTGTTAACACAAAAATAAAACTTTCAACAGCTTTAATGAAATAGGTGAATTTATGGATTTAATTGTAGCAAAATTTGGAGGAACCTCGGTTGGAGATGGTTCCAGAATTAAAAAAGCGGCCCAATCCGTTGTAAATGAGTATATGAAAGGCAATCAAGTAGTAGTTGTAGTTTCTGCAGTAAATAAGACTACTGATGATTTAATTGGATTGTCAAATGAAGCAATTGGTTCAAGTTTAACTGACAGACAAAAGGCAGAAATTATGGCCATGGGTGAATTAACCAGTGCTAGGGTATTTTCAGCAACTATTGAATCTTTAGGAGTAAAATCTGCGTTTATTGATCCTTATAATGATTTATGGCCAATATTAACTGATTCCAATGCTCTTGAAGCTAAAATTAATTTTAACACAACCAATAAAAAAATTGCAGGTATTGAAAACCTTCTAAGTCAAGGCATTATTCCTGTAATTTGCGGATTTTTAGGAAAAGGGCCTAGTGGTGAAATAACAACTTTAGGAAGAGGTGGAAGTGACATTTCAGCATTTTTAATAGGACATTGTTTAAATGCAAATGAGGTGGTAATTGTCACTGATGTTGACGGTGTAATGTCTACTGACCCTAATAAAATTGAAGAAGCAGAATTGTTAGATGAAATAAGTGTGGAAGAAATGAGAGACTTGGCTACACATGGTGCTCAAGTTTTACATCCTCATGCATTAAAATATAAAGATCCATTGATAAGTGCAAAAATTATTAATTTTGCCAATGGAGATTTAAGTTCAAAGGGTACTCGTATTACCGGACCCTTTGAAGGAGATATATTAAAATCCGTATATCTTTACAAGAATCCTATTTCACTCATAGTTCTTGTTGGAGAAGCTATGCTTAAAAAAGTTGGACTTCTTGCAGATTTAACAGGATGTCTGGCTAAAAATAACATTAATATTTTTGGAATTTCTGCAGGTCAGAATTCTATTACCACATTTGTAAATAAGAAGGATGCAGAACAAGCTTATCATATTTTACATAATTTGGTTGTTGAAAATGATTCATTGAGTTCTCTCTCATTAGGTAGAGATACTGCAATGATTACTTTAGTTAGTCCTGATATTATTGAAACTCCTGGAATCATTTCGGGTATTACAGAACCACTTAGACAAAATGGCATTAATATTGTTGAAATCACATCATCTCAAACAGCAGTTGTATTATTTGTTGATTGGGAAGATGGTGAAAAAGCAAATAAATTAGTTAACGAGGTTTTAAAATGAGATTTGAAGGAACATATGTTGCAATGATAACTCCTTTTGATGAGAATAAACAAATTGATGAAGAAGGATTTCGATCCAACATTAATTATTTGATTGATCAAGGAGTAGACGGTTTAGTTGGAGCAGGAACCACTGGTGAATCTGCTACACTTGGTCACGATGAACATCAAAAAATCATCGAAATTTTAGTGGATGAAGTTGATGGAAGAGTTCAAACAATCGCAGGAACCGGAAGTAATTCTACTTCAGAAGCGGTTTCCCTTACAAAGTTTTCTGCTGATGTTGGTGCAGATGCTGCATTATTAATTACTCCTTACTACAACAAACCCCAACAACATGCTTTAGTAGATCATTACAGTACTGTTGCAAGCGAATGTGATATTCCGATTATAGCATATAATGTGCCTTCACGTACTGGATGTGATATTGCCGTTGAAACTGCGGTGGAACTGGCAAAAGTTGATGGTGTTGAAGCTATTAAAGAGGCTGCAGGCAGTGTTGATAAAGTATCAGATATTTACAGGGCACTTTCTCGTGAAGGTCTTGAAGATGACTTCAATATTCTTTCAGGGGAAGATTCATTGACCTTGCCTATCATGGCTGTCGGTGGAACTGGTGTAATCAGTGCATCTGCTAATGTCGATGCAAAAAGAATGGTTTTAATGGTTAACAGTATCTTGAATGATGATTATACAAGAGCATGCGAGCTTCACTATGAAATGCTTGACATTATTAGAGCTCTTTTCGTTGAAACTAATCCGGTTCCTGTTAAAACTGCTATGAGATTAATGGGATTCCCAACAGGACCTTTCAGACAACCTTTATGTGAAATGAAAGATGAAAATTTAGAAATTCTTAAAAAAGCGTTAAAAGAATCTAATTTAATTTAAGTTGGTATTATTATGATTAAAGTTGCTGTGACCGGAGCTGCAGGAAGAATGGGCTCCGGCATTATTAGAAAAATCTCACAACAAGATGATATGGAAGTAGTGGCTGCTATTGAGATTCCTAATACTCCTTTGGAAGGTAAAGATGCAGGCCGTCAGGCAGGTATTGATGAACTTGGTGTTAAAATTGTTGGCTCAGAAAAATTAGAAGAAACTTTAAAAGCATCAGGTGCTGAAGTGTTGGTTGATTTTACTATCGCGCATGCTGCTGTTGAAACTATCAGAATAGCTACTTCTTGTGGAGTTAATGTTGTCGTTGGAACAACTGGTTTTAGTGATGAACAAATGGCTGAAAACATTAAAAACGTTAAAGAAAACAATGTTGGTGCTGTTATTTCCTCAAACATGGCTATTGGTGTAAATGTATTTTTCAACACCTTGAAAAAATTAGCCCCATTATTATATGATTATGATATTGAAATAATTGAAGCGCATCACAATCAGAAAAAAGATGCTCCTTCTGGAACTGCTATGACTGCATTTGAAGTTATTGCTAACGAATTGGACCGTGACCCTGAAGAAGTAGGAGTTTACGGAAGAAAAGGACTGGTTGGTAAAAGAACCTCTGAAGAAATCGGTGTGCATGCAGTCCGTGGTGGGGACATAGTTGGAGATCACACCGTAATGTTTGTTGGTGAAGGTGAAAGATTGGAAGTAAAACACCAAGCTCATACTAGGGAAGTATTTATTGCAGGTGTTATAAGAGCTATTAGATATGTTCCTTCTGCTAAAAAAGGAATCGTCAGTAGCATGAATGATGTTTTAGGATTAGAATAGGTGAGTAATATGGTAAATGTTGGAATAATTGGTGCAACTGGAATGGTTGGTCAAAGATTTATTCAATTACTTGAAAGCCATCCCGATTTTGAAATTACAGCTTTAGCGGCATCATCCCGTTCTGCTGGTAAAAGATATGAAGATGCTACAACTTGGTATATGGATAATGAAATGCCTGATTCAGTTAAAGACATTAAAGTTGTAGAAACTAATCCTGATGCTATGGATAATGATGTTGATATTGTATTTTCATCTCTTCCTACTGATTTTGCATTAAAAGTTGAAAAAGAATTCGCTAAAGATTATGTTGTTGCAAGTAACGCCAGTGCACACAGAATGAAAAAAAATATTCCTTTAGTTATTCCTGAAGTCAATCCTCAATGCTTAGACATGATTGATGCACAGCAAAAGGAAAATGATTGGGATGGATTCATTGTAACCAATCCCAACTGTTCAACTATTGCTTTGGCATTAACATTAAAACCTGTTGTTGATAATTTTGATGTAAAATCCGTCAGAGTTTCAACCATGCAAGCTGTGTCTGGTGCAGGTTATAATGGCGTACCGTCAATGGCTATTGTAGATAATCTTGTTCCTTACATTGGAGGGGAAGAGGAAAAAATGGAAAGCGAGTCTCTCTATCTGCTAGGTTCATTCGATGGAACTGATGTGGTGAATGCAGATTTCAAGTTAAGCGCATCATGTCATAGGGTGCCTGTTATTGATGGTCATACTGAAGCAGTATTTATTGAGTTAAATGAGGACTTTGATGTTGATGATGTTAAAGGCAGTATGGCAAACTTCAAAGGATTGCCTCAAGAATTAAATTTATATTCTGCTCCTGAAAATCCAGTTATTGTCAAAGAAGAAAATGACCGTCCACAACCACGCATGGACAGAAATGCAGGTAATGGTATGGCTGTCACTGTTGGTAGATTAAGGAAAGACCAAGTATTTGATAATAGCTTTAAATATGTTCTTGTTGGACATAATACTATTCGTGGTGCGGCTGGAGCTTCAATTTTGAATGCTGAATTAATTAATGATAAAATACTCTAATTTCATTAATTTATTTTTATTATTTTTTTTAATTTTTTTTATTTTTTCTATCTGTTTTCTTATTGTTTTTGTTTTCATTTTTAGGATAATATAAGGGTTTAATTTAAATAGTATAAAATAAATAATTTATAGCAAGGATTTATATTGTACATTATATCGAAATATTCAAATTCATAAATGCATATTTATTTGAAGTTGATATTGGGATAAAATTTAAACTAAGGGATAGAATGGAAATAGGAATTGATGCTGAAAAAGATACTTTACAATCTTTAATTCGGTCCTGCCTATTGGAACTCAATAAATTAAAATTAGACTTAACTGAGCTTGAAGTTGAGCGTGCTAATGATAATACTCCATTAAGGATTAAAGAACTCGAAAAAGATATTGTAGAGAAAGAAAAAGAAGTTTCTGTAATAAAATTCAAAGCTGAAGATGAGATTAATCTTTTAAAAAGGCAGCTTGAAGAAAAAGACACTTTAATCAAAAATCAGGAAGATAGAATTTATGAACTTGATTATGTTAACAATTCTCTTGATGAAATAAAGGAATACTTTGCAGAACAATTAAGGGAATATAAGAAAAAAGAGTTAGCTGATGTTAATGAAAGATTAAACGAATCTTTTAAAAGTGTTGCTGAAAAAGAGGCTCAAATTAACACTCTTTCTAGGACTATTGATGAATATAAAATTAAAATAATTAAATTAGAGAATAATGTAGAGTCCAAAACTCAAATTTTGGAGCTTGAAAAAGAGCTTGAGCTTAAAAATAATGAACTTATTTTAAAAGATAATGAAATTTCTCAAACTAACAGTCAGATTGATATTTTTAAAGAGCAATATATTCCTAAAGAAGAATATGATACCCTTCAATCTTCTTTCCAATCCAAGATTAATGAAATGTCTGATGAGATCAGTAATTTAAAAGAAGAAACTATCCCTAAAAAAGATTATTTTGATCTCCAGTCTCAATTTGAAACTGAAATTTCTAATAAGGATAATCAAATTAACACCCTTAAAGAAAATTCTATTCCTAAAAATGAATATCTTTCTCTTCAATCCTCATTGGAAAATGAATTGGCTTCTAAAGACAATCAAATT
>CAZQWN010000012.1:0-29676 GCA_964596915.1 uncultured Methanobrevibacter sp. | reverse complement strand
GAGGATTTAAAACAGAAAACTGTTCCTCGTGAAGAATTCGTTACTCTTCAAACTAAATTGGAGGGTGAGTTGGCTTCTAAGAATAATGAACTTGAGGATTTAAAACAGAAAACTGTTCCTCGTGAAGAATTCGTTACTCTTCAAACTAGATTAGAAGGAGAAATTGCTTCAAAATCTAGAGATTTAGAATATTTGAAACAGAATACTGTCTCTCGTGAAGAGTTTATCACTCTTCAATCAGAGATTAAAGCTAAGGAAAATGAACTCAAATATTTAAAACAGCAAACAGTTCCTCGTGAAGAATTCATTACTCTTCAAAGCGAGTTGAATAGGAAAAACGATAAGATTAAACGATTGGAAGAGATTAACAATTTCTTCAATGAGCTTCAAGAAGAACAAGAAGCTTATGATACTATTGAAAGAACTCCTCCATTCAGGTTAGAGAAAAAACAACATAGATAATTTATATTCCATATTGGAGTTGCTTGTGAGTCTAAAAAGGGATTTTTATCTCTTTCTTTTTTTATTTTTTAAATTTTAATTTTTTCATGTGCATGACAATGATTACTTTTATATTTTTTGATGTTGTGTGTTTATTTAATTAAATTTAGCTATAATAATTAGAGCAAATGTAATCTATGATATTAAAATAATTTGTTGTTAATGCAATATTTTTCACAGTAATTTTTTCCCATTTTCTGTTGCTTTCTTTTTCTTACTTTTATTTACTTTATACCATAAAGTATTTATATAACCTTAAACTCATGTATTAAGTAGAAAGGTTTAGTCAACACTATATCTTATTTTCTCATGTTGATAATTAAACTGATCTAATTATTTTATAAAATTAAAAAAAGGTGATTATTAATGGCACAAGGACAACCAATTTTTATTTTACCTGAAGGTACTAACAGGTCTGTCGGTAGAGATGCACAAAGAAATAACATTTTAGCCGGTAAAGTATTAGCTGAAACTGTAAGAACTACTTTAGGTCCAAAAGGAATGGACAAAATGTTAGTTGACGGACTTGGTGACATTGTTGTAACCAACGACGGTGTAACAATCTTAAAAGAAATGGACATTGAACATCCAGCAGCAAAAATGCTCGTAGAAGTAGCAAAAACCCAAGAAGATGAAGTTGGAGATGGTACTACTACTGCAGTTATCATTGCTGGTGAATTATTAAAAAAATCCGAAGGATTACTTGACTCTGACATTCACCCAACTATCATAGCTATGGGATACAGAAAAGCAGCAGAAAAAGCACAAGAAATCTTGGATGAAATTGCAATCGATGATGTAGATTCCGAAACCTTATTAAAAGTAGCAATGACTGCTATGACTGGTAAAGGAACCGAAGCAGCACGTGAACCATTAGCAAAATTAATCGTAGATGCTGTAGAAGCAGTTGAAGAAGACGGTGCAGTTGACATTGACAACATCAAAATCGAGAAAAAAGATGGAGCTGTTGTTGAAGAATCCAACTTAGTTGAAGGAGTAATCGTCGATAAAGAAAGAGTACACCCTGGTATGCCGTCTGAAATCAAAGGTGCAAAAATAGCATTAGTTAACGCTCCATTAGAAGTAAAAGAAACTGAAATGGATGCTGAAATCACTATTACTGATCCTGCTCAAATGCAAGCTTTCATCGAACAAGAAGAAAAAATGGTTAAAGACATGGTTGACAAAGTTGTCGACGCAGGTGCAAACGTATTATTCGCACAAAAAGGTATTGATGACTTAGCACAACACTACTTGTCCAAAGCTGGCGTTTTAGCTGTAAGAAGAGTTAAAAAATCTGACATCGAAAAATTATCCAGAGCTACCGGCGCTAACGTAATCACAAACTTAGATGACTTAGCTCCAGAAGATTTAGGTAATGCTGGAATTGTAGAAGAAAGAAAAATCTCCGGTGAAGACATGATCTTCGTTGAAGAATGCAGCGGTGCTAAATCAGTAACATTATTCGTAAGAGGAAGTACCAAACACATCGTTGACGAAATCGTAAGAGCAATCGAAGACGCAATCGGTGTAGTAGCAGCAACCGTAGAAGACGACAAAGTTGTCGCTGGTGGAGGAGCTCCTGAAATTGCAATGGCTAAAAAACTCAAAGACTACGCAGAATCCATTTCTGGAAGAGAACAATTAGCTGTAAATGCATTTGCAGAAGCATTAGAAATCGTACCAAAAACCTTAGCTGAAAACGCAGGTTTAGACAGCATCGACTCATTAGTAGACTTAAGAGCTGCACAAGAAGAATCCTTCTACATGGGATTAGATGTATTCACTGGTGAAGTAGCAGACATGAAAGAAGCTGGCGTAATTGAACCAAAACGTGTCAAAAAACAAGCTATCCAATCTGCTTCCGAAGCAGCTGAAATGATTTTAAGAATCGATGACGTAATTGCATCAACCAAAGGCCCTGAAGACATGGGTATGGACCCTTCCGCAATGGGCGGAATGCCTCCAATGATGTAGATTCAAAGAAATTATAATAATTTCTTTTCTTTTTTTTATTTTTATGAACGACAGGCTATTTTTTGTCTCATCGGTTAATGATGAGGTATATTATCTCAAAGATACTATTTTTGTTAAGTTTAATGTTAAACGTAATGGAATTTCCACTTCCAAACTCAATGGCGGATTTTCACGCAATTTACAAAGTGTTTTTAATCATCATTTATCGCAGGAAAACATTGATTATTTGGAAAATCATGATGTTGGTGATTATCTTGTTCAACAATGCTGGTCACTAAATATAGATTCTAATTATTCTACCGGTTTGGTTACTTTGGCAGAGATGAAAAATGTCGGTATTGCATATAAAACATTTGAACGTATTGAGATTGTTGCAATAACTACTGCTGGTGTTAGAACAAATGCTTCAAGAGCCGGTGATCAGGCATCATACTATGAGGAAAATGGAAAATTCGGAACCATTAATACAATTTTGCTGATGAATGTCTGCTTGTCAGAAGAAACATTGCTTGAAGCCTTCATGACTGCGACTGAAGCGAAAACAGTCGCATTAAATGATTTGAAAATTCCATCACAATACTCTAATCATTATGCTACAGGTACCGGAACAGATGGACTTGCAGTATTTTCTAATTTGGAATCTGATAACACATTGTCAAATGCAGGCAAGCACTCTAAACTTGGTGAATTAATAGGTCAGGCTGTAATTGATTCTGTCAAACAGGCTGTTAAAAAACAAGTTTGGATTTCTCCAGAGTCACAATCAAATGTTTTGGTTAGATTGAACCGGTATAAATTAGATATCAATAAATTTTATGATGAATTGGATTGTGATAAAGAGCAGTTTATAACAAATCTTCAAAAAGAAATGAAAAAACAGGATAATGTGGCTATTGCAAGTTCTGTTTTAAATTTGATAGATGAAGTTAATGATAATTTTATAAAAAAAGAGGATGCTTTGGTTTTAGCTCAAAATATAATAAAAGAAAATTGTAATAGTTATCCAATAAAAAAACTATTGGAATATTGGATTAACTATTTCATTCGCTAGGCTTGAAATCAATTAATTCTCCATTGTCTTGAACTATTTTTGCAATCGATTCTTCTGCAGCAGATAATTTATTGTTGCATATTTTTACTAATTGCATTGCTTTGTTAAACTCATCAATTGCGTCATCTAATGGAACATCTCCATTTTCTAATTTTGTAACGATTTCCTCTAATTTTTCCAAACTTTCTTCAAAACTTAAATTTTCCATTTATATCACCTTTGTATTAACTATTCCGTCATCAAATTCAACATCAAGTTTATCTCCACTTTTAACATCTTTAGCAGAGGATACAATTTTTCCTTCTACTTTTGTTAGTGTATATCCTCTTTTCAATGTTATTAATGGGTTCAGAACTTCTAATTTTGCAACATGTCTTAAAAATACTTCTTTTTTCATTTTTGTAATATCTTCAGGATTTTTCAATATGTTTTTATTTTCTAATTTGAATAATTTATTTCTGTTTTCTGTGATTATATTCTTGGAGGTAAATTCCAGCTTATTTATTAAATTGTCCAGTGTCATTGCCTTAATCTCATAAATTGATTCCGGATTTTTAAATATCTGTTTTTGTGAAATGTTATTTAATTTAGTTTTATTTTCAGTAATTCTATTGTTGATGTTTTTATTCAGCCTATCTGATAGTTGCTTTACTTTGTATCTGACTTCATTTATGTCTGGCACGGCTAGAACTGCCGCCCCTGTTGGTGTAGGCGCTCTTGCATCCGCAACAAAATCAGATATTGTCCAATCCACCTCATGGCCTACTGCGCTAATTACAGGTATTTTACAATCATAAATGCTTCTTGCAACTATTTCTTCATTAAATGGCCATAAATCTTCAATACTTCCGCCTCCACGACCGACAATCAGTGTATCTATGTTGTATTGCTGTGCATGATTAATCTGACGCACTATTTGCGGCGCTGCAAGGTCTCCTTGAACCAGTGTTGAGAAGACCAATACCTCACAATAAGGATATCTCCCTTTAATTGTTCGGATAATGTCTTTAACTGCAGCTCCGGTACTTGCGGTTACAACTCCAATTCTTTGGGGATAAGTTGGAATGTCTTTTTTATGGTCATCGTCAAATAGGCCTTCTTTATTTAATTTCTTTTTAAGTTGTTCAAAAGCAATATGCAATGCACCAATTCCGTCTTCAGTAATTGTTGTTGCATACAATTGGTATTTTCCATCCCTTTCATAAACTTCAACTTTACCTTTGATGATAACTTTCATCCCGTCCTCAGGTTCAAATTTAAGAAATTTTCTTCTACCTTTAAACATTACTGCGGGAATTTGGGAGTTTTTATCTTTCAATGTAAAGTAACTATGTCCGCTGGGATAAGTTTTAAAGTTCGAAATCTCTCCTTTAACATATATGTTTTTAAGTTTTGAGTCAAACTTTAGCTTTTTGTTTATATAAGCATTTAATTGAGAGACAGTCAAGTATTCGTTTTCCATAAATTCACCTTTAACTAATGTTGTTACTATGTTGTTTTTAATTAAAACAATTTTTCATTTCAAGATGCAGTTATAAAGAAATCTATTTAAACTGAAAGTACAAAAATAAACTATAGGTGACACTATGAGAATTAAAGATGAATTATTTGGAAAAGAAGTTCTCGATGCAGATATTCAAATAGTCGGTAAGGTAAGTGATGCAATCTTTGATAAGGATTCATTCGAAATCACTGATATTGTTCTTAAGAAAACCGGTATTTCCGAACAGATTAAGACCAGTGAAAATATCATTCCAATGGAACTTGTAAAAGTTGTCGGCGATAAAATATTACTCAAAGGTGAAGATGATATTTAAATGATTAATATGCTTTCTAAAGAATATCTAATTGAATTATTAAAGGAAAATGAGGTTTTTCTTGAAGGTGATTTCACTTTATCCTCCGGAAAGAAAAGTAACTATTACATCAATATGAAAAAAGCTATTACAGAACCTGAAATTTTATCCACAATTTCTAAACTTATTACAGAAAAAATATCTGATGATGAGATTGATAAAGTTGCAGGTCCTGCTTTAGGTGCAGTTCCAATAGCAACTGCAGTTTCACTTGAATCTAAACTTCCGTTATTGATGATTCGTAAGGAAAAGAAAGGATATGGAACCTCTAAACTCATTGAAGGTGAACTTAATGAGGGAGATAATGTAATTGTTGTTGAGGATGTTTCAACTACCGGAGGATCTTTGCTGAAGGCAATAAATGCCATTCAAGAAAATGGCGGTAACGTAACAAGAGCTTTTGTAGTAGTTGACAGACAGGAAGGTGCTATTGAAGAATTTGAAAAAGTGGGAATTAAATTAGAACCTTTAATAATTGTCAATGAATTTTTCGATTAAAAAAAGAAAAAATGATGAAAATTTAATTTCATCATTATTTTTTAACATGATGAACGAAATGAGGTAGTTCATCAATTATTATGTCTAAAGCGGTTTTTACAGCATTAGGAGAACCCGGCATAGAAAAAATTATGCTTTTTTTATAAATACCTGCAGTTGCTCTGGATAGTAATGCTGCAGAACCTATTTCCTCAAATGATTTCATACGGAATATCTCGCCAAAGCCATCAAGTTTTTTTTCAAAAAGTGATTCAACAGTCTCAACAGTTATGTCTCTGGAATCAAGACCTGTTCCTCCTGTTGTTAAAATAACATCAATGTCATCGCAAATCATTTCTTCAATAGCTTTAATCAAATCTTCTTTTTCATCAGGAATTATGCTTCTTTTTTTCAAAGAATATCTTTCCTCAATTTCATCGGAAATGTATTTTCCTGATAAATCGACTTTTTTTGATTTTCTACTGTCACTTAGGGTGATTACGCCACAAGTGATGTCTTTTGAAGATTCATTTTGATGTTGTTTTGATGTTTCACTTTTCATATTATTTACCCTTCAAATATTTGATTTTTGAAATATTCTTTAATTTGATTATATTCATCAATATGCTTAATTAATTTATCGCTTGGGTAATAATATGTATATTTCTCAAACTTTTCTTCTGTTGCATATTGATGTTTACAAAGTATTTCCATATGGTACTTAATTGTTTTATAATCAAGTTTTAGCTTTTTAGATAGCTGATTTGCATTATATGGTTTTTTTAGTATTTCATCAATAATCAATATTCTTGTTCGAGCGCTATTTGTTCCTAGAATCATGTTGAAAAGTTCTTTATCCTTGACCAAACAAATCATGTGAACATTATTTGTTCTCATTGTGTATTCATCCCCGATATGCTTTTAAAACATTATATGCCCATTTAAGGGCATTTTTATTGCGGCCAATTAAAATTTGGGAATCATCATAATGACCATCCTTGAAAAACAATGTAAGTGACATGAATTCCTCACTGCAGGTTAAAAACAGTTTCAAGTTTTCATTGATTACTGTGGTTTTAACTTTTTCATGGTTCAGTAATTCATTTCGGAATTTTTTGTTTTTGTGTATTGATTCATAGATTTCTTCACTGACGATTAACTCTAATTTTTGTAGTTGCCCTGAATTTAACAGGTTAACCATATGTTTGAAATGATTTTCAGAGTAAATTGGAAGAATTATCTGTAGTTTTGTTGCTTGTGATATTAAATGAATATACTTGTTGAAGGAAATAGACAAGTCACTTGTTGTTGAACATACATATTCCGCATCTTTTAAAAGATAGACGTCTTTTATTATGTCGTCCGGAATGTCGGAAAGGTCATGATTATTCCAAAATGGCTCACAGTTGCTTAAAGAATACCAATTTTCGATTAATTTGACCATATTGGTAGTTAATAAGTATCCGTTTGAAGTTAATTCATAATACTTATTGGCCCTTCTGACCAAATTTATCGTCTCTAATTCTTTAAGCCCATGCAATATTGTTGCAGAAGGTTTTTTAATTTCATGTCTAAGTTCATCCAAATTTTTTGGAATTTCATATAATGCTAAAAGCAATTTGGCACGCATGTTTGATGTTAATAGATATTTAACATCTTTAAATTCCTTGTTTAATTCCTGTTTAGTTTGGATGTTGGTCATTTTCTCACCATGTGTTTCACGTGTTTAAACAGTTCGTCCGCCCATTCATATGCTTTTTTGTCATCTGATGTTAGGATTCTGTTCTGATCAAAGCTCCCATCGTTTTTGAATAATCCTAAACTCATATTTTCATCGCACATGGTTAAATACAAATTCAATGATTTTGTTACTGTGTAAACTTTTAACCTTTTTTGTTTAACAGCTTTCTTTTTCAATGATTCGTTCATAGGCGCAATGATTGCCTTAAATATGCCTCTTGGAACAATTAACTCTACAGAACCTCCTTCGATTAAGATCGCTTCAATTAATTCTGGGTATTCCGGATGCAAATAAGGAAAAATAGCTTTCACATTATCTGCATTAATTAATTGGTCTCGGGTGGTATTGTGAGTTTTATATATGTCAATAGGGGTAGTTTCTATTAATTGAGCATTTTTCAAAGCAGTAATGCTTTTTACAGAATTGATGCTTAATTGATTGATATTGTGCTTGTCCCAAAATGAATTGTAATCCTGGATTATTTCAATGCTTTTCTTAAAATCCATTAAGGTTTTGAAATAGATTTTCGCCATTGGGTTTAGGCAATATTTCTTTTCAACTTTTTTGATGTAGTTATTCTGCTCTAACTTATTTATATTGCTTGAAACGGAACTGTAAGTAATTTTAGTCTTTTTAACAAGTCCTTTAATATCGTTCGGGCGTTTGTATAATTCACTTAATATTTTCAATCTAATTTCTGATTTTGCAAGAAATTTGATATCGTCATTGATTTCATTGTGAATATTCATTTTTTCTCCTCTGTATTTTTTTTTAAATTATGGAAATTTTTGAAAAATCTATGAATTTTTCAGTAATAACACTTTATGAGATATAAATTTAAATAGATTTTTCCAAACTTCTCCCAAACTTCTCCCAAACTTATTCCAAGCTTTTTCCAAGCTTTTTCCAATCTTCTTCCAAACTTATTCCAAACTTTTTCCAAACTTCTTCCAATCTTTTTCCAATCTTTTTCCAAAGTTTTCCATAGGTTGTCCCAATTGTTTTCCTGAAATTCAAATATTTGCAAATTTCTAAATTTTCTTGCTAAGATTTATTAATTTTATCAATGAAAATATTATTATGGAAACTTGTTATGTACTGGATGCATCAGCATTTATCAATGGGTTTGAATTGACTTCAAAAAGGAATTATACTGTTCCTGAAATAACTGCAGAAATCAAAGATTTCAAATCCCGTCTTAAATTTGATTCTGTCCTCAAGGAGGGATTAATAACCATTCAAGATGTCCCTTTGGGGTGTGTAGATTGTGTGAATAATATTATGTCTGAAAGTGGTGATATTTTAAGATTGTCATTTGCCGATAAAAAATTGATATCTCTTGCGTATATGCTAACTCAACAGGGGGAGGATGTTAAGGTTATTACTGATGATTATACTATTCAAAATACTTTAAAAATAATGGATATTTCTTATTCCGGAATTATAACTGAAGGAATTAAAGAAATTTACAATTGGAAGAAGGTATGTGAAGGTTGTAAAAAGGAGTTTGATGAAGACTATCCATATGATGATTGCGAGATATGCGGATCTAAAATATTCAAGAAAAGAATTAAGGTGGGCAAATGAAAATTGGTGTTGTGGTTCATGGTCCAAATATCATAGATTCGGGATATGCATTAACATTAATTAATCTTTTAAATGAATATGGTGATGTTTCAGCTAGATTAGGCGGTACTATGGGTAGAACTGCTGTAATCGATGCGGGTCTTGAAGGTGTCATTGACATTTCACGAAAGCTGGTTCCAAGTGACTCTTTAAAAATATTCCATGATGAGAATGTTGATGTGATATTTTTATTGAACTATGGTAAATCCAATGTTACAGGTCAGGTATTCGGATATAAGGTATATAATCATTATGGGGAAAAAATTTCTAACGATAATATTCCTGTTATTCAGATTGAACGGCCTGGTGAAAAGGATGGGAGCGTAATATCATGGAACGGTGATTTTTCTCTTGTCAGGGAATTGTCTCAGAAATTAAGTTTGACTATTGTCACTCCTGAAGAGGTTTATAATGCTCATATCCGTCAAGATGATGTTGGAATCAACAGGAGGGTTGTTCACGGTGTTGGGCCTGGTGAAAACATAATGGTCAATAGTGTTGTTATTGGTAAGACCAATTCTGATAATCTCACTTTAATTGCTAAGGATAATCATATTGTGGATATTGTTGGTGGAGAGTTAAAACAGCATGGTCTTGAAAAACTTGGTGAAGTTGATTTGGATTCGGCGGTTATAAAGACTGGCCTTTTAAGGCATGCTAAAGTTAAACCAAGAGTTATATCTCAAGATAAGCATGATGATTTTAAGGTTGCCTTTTTAGATCATGCAGGTGAAGATGTATATAAATTCAGGGATTCGTCCCTTGTGATTACTGTCGGTGATGATACTACTTTGATATCTTCGGATATTTTATATAGATTTGATATACCTGTGGTTGGAATAACTGATGGTGACTTGGACAAGGTCGTGGAATCTGGATTTAAGGTTAAAAATTCTATAATTTTCGAAGTTGAAAGTGGTTTTGATGATGTCTGTGGTCAATATATTAGAAGATTGATGTTCGGCGGAAAACAGGTAACTCATGATTATTCAAATATTGGGGAAGTTCGAGACAAAATTGTTGAAATTATAAATAATATTAATTGTAAATACAAAATTAATTATATTAACTAAACAGGAAGTGTAATCTTTGGATTTTAAAAATCTTGTAAATGAAATTCAAGAATTTAAAGGAGTATCTCGTAAAAGTTCAATTGATAATGTAATCTCACTTTTAAACGAAGCATACAATGTTTCGGGTGATGTTGTCATTGACATTGGTGATGATGCATCAGCTATCGACATTGGAAATAATCAGGTTGTATTGATTGCTGCCGATGGGATTTGGGGCGACATAATGAATGTAAATCCTTACTGGGCAGGATATTGTTCAGTTCTTGTAAATGTAAATGATATAGCTGCAATGGGTGGAAAACCGTTGGCTATGGTTAATATAATGTCTATAAACCATGATGAGATTTATGAGGATCTGTTAAACGGAATCAAAGATGGTTGCATAAAATTCGGAGTTCCAATGGTTGGGGGACACTTGCATCCTGATGGTGAAGTTGATTCATTAGGTGTCGCTATTGTTGGAATTGCTCAAAAAGATAAGATGATTACCAGTTTCGGAGCGGAAGTTGGTGATAAGGTAATTGTTGCAATCGACCTGGATGGAAAACCACACGAAATGTTTAGTTTAAATTGGGACACAACCTATGACAAAGATGCGGATTTAGTTCAGGACCAAATCACAGCCGTTCAATATTTGGCTGAAAACAGTTATATAAAATCTGGAAAGGATATTTCAAACCCAGGAATTCTTGGAACTTTGGAAATGCTTTTGGAAACTTCAAAAAAAGGTGCAGAGGTTAATTTAGAAGAAATTCCCCGAAATGAAAGTGTTGAATGGGTTGATTGGCTTAGATCATATCCGGGATCAGGCTTTGTATTTACCGCAGATGAGGACTACTGCGGGTACATTAAAGAATACCTGTCACGTTTTTCCATTGAAGCCAATGTGGTTGGTGAAGTCACTGACTCCAATTCTCTCATATTGAATTATAAAGATGAGCAGGCTGAAGTTTTTAATCAGGACGAAAATCCGGTATTTATATTTCGGTAATCATGTCTCAGAGTATATAATGGTATATGGCAATGATTATTCATGGTATACCTCATTTCCTATTGCAAATATTGGATAATGCTGTGTGTAAGTAATGGATTGGTTTTGGTTGTGGAAAATGTTTTTAAAATCATGTTGATTAGTTATAATATTAAATTCTATGGATGATGATTAATATTTATTAAAAAATCGCAAGAATTGAAATTTGGAAAGTAGTTTTTGATGGTGTTAATATGGATTTTGGAAAAATCATTTCAAATTCGGTTAAATATCCTTTTAGGAACATTAAGAAATTGCCAATTCTCTTTATTTTATTTGTATTAATATCAACAGTTCCAATTGCATGGCTATCCGATAATAAGTATCTTTTAGTATTTGGATTATTCGCATTGTTTTTATTTATTCTAATTGTGCCGGGGTATCTTTTCTCTATGGTTCAAATTGGTTTAAATGAATCTTCAATGTTTCCTTCGTTAAGTTTTGGAGATACCATAAGGGATTCTATTCGATTATTGGTATTGAGAGGGGCATATATGATTGTGCCCGCTTGTGTGCTTTTCACTGTTTTATCTTCATTAAGCATATCCGGCGCCGGTTTGAAATTAGACCTAAGCATTTTCAGTTTTTTAATGACAATGGGTTTGCTTATATTCATGGCTGTTATTATTTATCTTCTGTTTGAATTGTTGCTTTTTTTTGCAAAAGCCAGGCTGGCTTATTTGAACAGTTTGACCGAAGCATTAAAAATCCATGAAGTTGTTAGGGATATCAGGAATATTGGAGTTATCAATATAATTAAATGGGTAATATTTATGATTGTGTTGATGGTTGTATTTACATTTATTTCTGCCTGGGTAATTGAAATTCCATATGTCGGATTTTTAATCTATTTAGGTATTGTAATCCCGATATTAGAAAGTATAAGTAATTATTCAGTTGGATTATTATATTCAAATATTGCCAGAAACAACAGGGGTTTGGCCAAATTTGAAAATGAAATTAAAAATTACAATTAAAAAAGAAAGAATTAAGGATTACACCTTTTGCAAGGCACATATCCCTGGTTAATTGCATCATCTCTACTGGATAAATATACTTTGTTTCCTTCAGACATTTTAACAACGCTTCCGCAATTTGCAAAGTGGAATTTTCCAGTATTCGCATTAGCTACATAACTTCCAGACCCTGAAGAACTTGAAGATGAACTGTCGCTTGAATAAGTGGAGCCCGATGATGAGCTGTGTGTGTCTGCAACATGTGTGCTGCCGTCAGCCCAGTTATATGGGTAGAATTCACTTGGAGGAATATACATTATTTCAGCAAGACCTTCCTTTAAAAGCATTTCATTGACATTTTTTCCATCAACAATAACGACCGCCAATGTACGGCCATACTTGTCGCTGTGTTTTGAATCGTCAATGTCCAGTCCAACTTTTTTATTTAAACATAACTTCTGAACAAAGTTTTTAGATGCAATGTATCCTTCAACACCTCGCTCAGGAGTGTTCACGCCAACAAAACGTACTTTTTCACCATTGTCCAAATAGATGGTGTCTCCATCGACAACTTTTGTACATACTGCACTTTCTTCAACATGGCAATCGGTATCACTGTACTGGCTTAAGATGTCTGATGCTGACATATCTGAGTATTTGGAACTTGGAATGTTGTGTGAAAATCCAGTTCCGGTATATGCACTGGCAAATGAAATAGCTCCAATAGCTAATATCGATATCACTAATAAAGAAAAAATATGTTCGCGTTTAATAGTCATATTTATCTCTCCTTATGTAATTGTTATCAGTTGTGTTAATAAATTTTTGCAATTAAAATAAATAATTTTAATATATAATGAGATTATAAATATATAATATTAAAAATTCTTAGGAGATTGTATGCTAATTAAAATTAATGGAGAAGAAATTGATGTGGCCGAGGGTTCTTCAATACAGGATGTGATTGATGAAACTAATGCGCCATATACTCCTGGTAGTATTGTTTGTTTGATTAAAGGAAAAAAGGAACTTGAAAAGAATATAAGCAAATATAAAATTAAAACTACTCAAGGTTCTATAATCATTCAACTCAATGAAAGCGATGAAGCGAAACCATTAGTTGATGTTTGGAAAAATCAATATGAAGAGTTTGTTGATTTGGATATCCGCTGGTCCACTCCTACAGAAGTAGCTATAGGACCAATAGTAACTGATTTGGAGCCAACTCATGATGAATTTAAATATTATGAGGGAGATGTTGTTTTAAGTTTATCTAGTTTCAGTAATGAGTCTACTCATTTAATCATGCTTAAGGAGAATACAACTAATGTTTATAGTGTTCCCCCATTTAATAAGGGTATTTTTGCCCGCATTATCGGTGGTAAAAAAACATTGGAAAATCTCACAGATGACGATCAGGTAACAGGCATTGAACCTATTATCGAGAGAAGCACTACAACTGACAGCGCTTCTGTTTCAGATTTGTCAACCGTATTGGAAGAGGGTAATGAATTATTCACTTATATTTCATTCAATATTAATGATAAATCACCGATTTGTGTAGAACATTTATTCTCTATAATCAAGGATGGTAGAATCAAGGTTTCTTATGATAGTGAATCATTTTTAGGTTTTTATGAGTTGGAAGGACTTGAAAAACCTAAAGAAGACACTACTCCTAGAGATAGAGGAACAATGACTATCAGAAATGATGGAAAAGGTGTTGGAAAACTGTTTATTTATCGTGAAAATAGGGTGTTAACTCCGAATCATACTACGGTAGGAAATATTGTTCAAGGTATGGAACTTATTGATATCGCTAAAGAAAATGAGTTTATCACTGTTAAATCACAACAGCAAAGATTGATGTTATTGAATAAAACTCAGGCTGAAGCTACAAAACTATTGTCTGAAGCTGGAGTTGAGCATTTAATTGATGGAATTGTAGATGATGATGCGATAATTGTAGAACAAAATCCTAAACATACTATCGATATCCTAAGAGAAGGTCAAGTAATAACTAAGGCTATCAGTAAAGAAGATTTATGCAGAATCAAATTTGTTGATAATGCCCCAAGGTCTGTTAGATATTTCAAACTTTTATCCGGTCTTTTAGAAAATCCTATAGGTCAAATTAAAGTTCATTTTGCAGTGCCTGGAATGCATATAGTTATGTTTGAAGGAGATAAGAAATCTGCTAAGGGTTTAATTCCAGAAAATAATCCTGTTGATAAAGTAATAAGAGGTCAGATTGGTATTACTAACATGTCTTCCAAAAGTGCAGGTTTAATCGGTATCAGATTTGAGGACAATGTAGAATTTGGACCGACTGCGGAAACATTTGGAGCAACTAACATAGTTGGTGATATTGTTTCAGATTATGACCGCCTTGAAAAATTAAAAGAAGGAGTTGTAGTATATGTCTCAGAATCTAACAATGAGTCCTGATTTAGGTAAAGAAGATTGGGACCCTGATGTAATTACTCGTATGATTTTTATTGGGCCGGGAGCTCATGTAAGTGAACAAGAAATCGTTAGTGAATTTCATATGCTTGGTTTGCCTCTAACAATAAAAAACACTTGTTACGGTTCCATGATAAGTGGAAAAAGTGAAGATGTTTATAAAGCAATTGAAGAAATTAGAAAACTTGATCCTAATCACATTTTCACAAAAGAAAGAGGTTTTGCTCCGGGAGACCCTAGAAGGTGTAGAGGTCATAGATTTGGACCTAGGGAAGGATTCCACCAAATGGAAAAAGAATATAGAATACTTGGTTTTGTTTCAGAAGCTTTGGAAAATCCTAAAGACGACGTTGTTGTGGAAGAGAAAAAACCGGTTGATGTTGACGAATTTAAAAAAATCATGAATGAATGTTTAGAAAATAAAGAATAGGTGAAAATATGGTTAAAATAGCTATTTATCCTCCAAATTCATTAATCTTGGCAGATTTATTAGAGAGAAAAGGTCATACTCCTTTAGTTCTTCAAAAACAAATTAGGCAAAAAATCAAAGACCCGGAGATTGATTCTCCGCCTATGAATATTACTGAAGAAGACCCGATTAGAGGTCTTAAATATGCGGCTATTGAAGTTCCTTCTGGTGTTCGTGGAAGGATGTCCATTATTGGACCGCTCATAGACGAGGCGGAAGCTGCAATTGTTGTGGATGGGGCTCCATACGGTTTTGGTTGTATCGGTTGTGCTAGAACTAATGAATTATCAATATTTTTACTTAGGAATAAGGGCATTCCTGTTTTAGAAATTACATACCCTACTAATAAAGATGAAACATATGTTATGGTAAATGAAATAAATGAGTTTGTAGATTCACTGGAAGAAACTACTGGGGAGGAATAATAATGGTTAAAATTGCTTTAGTTTCATGCGGAACAGAATATAGTGGAATTCAAAAGGAAATTGAAAAAGCAGCAAACAAATTTGGTGCTGAAATTATTCTTCCTGAAATAGATTTGGATTATATTGATGAATCTTATGAAAAATTCGGTTTTTCAGCTCAAAGTTCAAGTTTAAAATTAATGATTGCAAGAGCTATGGCTATTGTTGAAGGCAGATCCAAGCCTGATGCAGTATTTATTGCAACTTGTTTCAGATGTGCGGAAGCAGCTTTAGTTAGAAATGAAGTAAGACGTTTTATACAGAATAATACTCGTATTCCGGTAGTTACTTATTCATTTACTGAAAGAACAAAAGCTGATGAATTGTTTATCCGTATGGAAGCATTAGCCACTACTGTAACTCGTAGAAGTATTCTTGCTCGTGAAAAACAGGAAGGTCTTACTCTTGGTTTGGACTCAGGTTCAACCACTACCAAAGCGGTTCTTATGGAAAACAACCAGGTTATTGGAACAGGTTGGACATCCACTAAAGACATTATTGAATCTGCAAAAACCGCAGCATCAGAAGCATTCTCCCAAACAGATTATGATTGGGATGACTTGGACGGTATTGGAACTACAGGTTACGGTAGATTTACAATGGGTCAGGAATTTGGTGCGGAACTTATTCAAGAAGAATTATCTGTTAACGCAAAAGGTGCAGTATATCTTGCAGATTGTCAAAAAGGAGAAGCTACAGTATTAGATATTGGTGGTATGGATAACAAGGTGATTACAGTAAACAATGGTATTCCTGATAACTTTACTATGGGTGGTATCTGTGCTGGAGCATCCGGAAGATTCCTGGACATGACTTCCCGTAGGTTAGATGTGGACATCACTGAATTAGGTCCGCTGGCTGTTCAAGGGGACTGGAGAAAAGCGATGTTGAACTCTTATTGTATTGTATTCGGTATACAGGATCTTGTAACTACCCTTGCGGCAGGAGGTTCCAAAGCAGATGTGGCAGCTGCAGCATGTCACTCAGTATCCGAACAAGTTTACGAACAACAACTTCAGGAAATTGACATTCGTGAACCTTTAATCCAGGTGGGTGGAACAAGTTTAATTTCTGGTCTTGTTGAAGCTGTAAGTGAAACTTTAGGTGGAATTGAAGTTATTGTCCCTGAATACTCTCAACATATTGGTGCTGTGGGAGCAGCTCTTTTAGTATCTGGAATGGGACACAGACAAGATAACAAATAAATTAAAGGGTTGATTTAATGTTAGTTGAATGCTATGATGAGCGTGGGGCTGAAGTTTATGAAATCATCATTAAACAAATCTTTCAGGATTTGGTTCTTGGAGCTTCTGTTGATGATTTAAGAGCTTATGTCAATCCCGATGATCCTGTATTTGTCTTGGCTATCAAAATGAAAAAAACTTCAAATGCAGTTACTTTTGGTGATGTGGCCAATCTCGATTATGTTAAAGATGAGAATATTACCAGAATCATTATTGATAATGAAAATTACCTTCCCAATATCTTAAAACAGCTTTGGAAAAGATATTCCAGAGAGGAAATTTATCAGCCTAACAGATATCAGCTTGAAATTGAAGGTAATCATGTGGACTTACAGACAATTATCATCGATGACCCTCATTCAAATTTACAGAGAAGAATCTATGATGCGATTTTCAGGATATTGCCAGAAGGATTTAAAATTATTAAAGACATGTCTACTGATGATATTGTCACTGTTGTAGCTACAGATGAGTTAATTGCAGATGCATGGATTGAAAAGGCTAATGAATATATTGAAGAATTGAACAATAAATAGAAAACTTTAAATATTTGTTCGTATCAATACAAAATAACGGGAGTTATATATTTGGAGAGTGATAATATGGCAGAACATAACGGTTCAAGATTTGCACATATAACAAAAGCACACCCATGTTTCAATGAAAAAATGCATGATAAAGTAGGTAGAGCACATGTGCCGGTAGCACCAAAATGTAATATCTTCTGTAATTTCTGTACAAGGGATATTAACAATGAGGAAGACAGACCTGGTGTTGCAAGCTGTGTAATGGATGCGGATGCTGCAATCAGACATGTAAATGATGTAACTGCAGAAGGTCCAATTTCTGTTGTGGGAGTAGCCGGACCAGGTGATTCTCTGGCTAATGACGAAACATTCAAGTTCTTTGAGAAATTGGCAGAAGAACAGCCGGATTTAATTAAATGTATGAGTACCAACGGACTTTTACTTCCAAAATATGCTGACAGGCTAGCAGAACTGGGGGTCAATTCAGTTACTGTGACAATAAATGCAATTGATCCGGATATTGCAGTGGATATCTACTCATTTATCAAATATGAAGGCAGAATCTACAAAGGATATGATGCAGTAAAAATTTTAATCAAAAACCAATTGGATGGTGTTGAAAAAGCGGCTGCAAATGGTATGGTGGTTAAAGTTAATTCAGTATTGATTCCGGGATTAAATGATGAACACATTGTTGAAATTGCTAAGGAAGTTAAAAAAAGAGGTGCTTCTTTAATGAACATTTTACCATTGATTCCATTGGCTAAAATGAAACATTATTCACGTCCGGACTGTTCAATGATGGAAAGTGTCAGGGAACAAGTTGAAGAAATCATACCAGTATTCAGAGCATGCACTCAATGCAGGGCAGACGCTTATGGAATACCTGGTAAGAAAAGCGAAGACCATCATTTAGGAATGACTCCACAAAGTCATTACTAAATACTATTTTTTTTTATTTTTATTTGTTATTTTAGATTTGACAATTATTTTGATAATCTACATTTAAATTAAACTAACAAAGTAAATTAATGTGATATTTATGGCTAGTATACATGACGATTGTGAAAATTACAATGCTAAAAGGGATATGTGCTTAAAATGGTTTGAAACCAATGTAAGCAGATTGACTGAATGTAAGGAAAAAACAACATTTTCCGATAAGGAATTATCAAGAAAATGGAGTAATTGAGTTTTGAATAATTTTTTTAGATAATTTCACTCAAAATCCTATATAATTTCCTTAAAATTCTTTTTTTTAATCCATTATACTTTTCTTTTAAAATTATTGTGATGGCATATTTTTAATATATTTTGTATGGTTCACGCTAATTATGTAAAATTTTTAAGATAAATTATCGCAATATTAATTATATATTAAAAAGATAATTTAATTAGTATTATAATTTTTAAGAGGAAAAGATAATATGGTTAAAACTTATGTTTTTGGACATAAAAGTCCGGATAGTGATACCATTACTTCAAGTATTGTAATGGCTAATTTAGAAAAACAATTAGGAAACGATGAAGCTCAAGCTTACAGATTAGGTAACATTAACAAAGAAACTGAATTCATATTAAACTATTTGGGCATCGAAGCACCTGAACTTTTGGAAAGTGTTGAAGATGGCGCCAATGTCATTTTGGTAGACCACAACTCTCCTGCTGAATCAGTTGATAATCTTGAAAATGCAACTATTTTAAAAGTTGTTGACCATCATAAATTGGCTTTGGAAACTTCATATCCTTTATTTTTAAGATTTGAACCGGTCGGATGTACTGAAACTATTTTATGCAAGTTGTATGAGGAAAACAATATAGAAATTACAAAAGAAATAGCTACACTAATGGTGTCTGCAATTATTTCAGACACTTTACTTTTAAAGTCACCGACAACAACTGATGATGATAAAAAAGCCGTTGAAAAATTAGCAAAAATTGCTGAAATTGATGCTGAGGAATACGGATTGGAAATGCTTAAGGCGGGAACTGACCTAAGCAGTTTTTCAATTGAAGAAATTTTAGCGCTTGATGCAAAACAAATTGACTTTAAAGATGTAAAATCAATTGTAAATCAGGTAAACACTGCCGATATTTCTGATGTGATGGCTATGAAAGATGACCTTGAAGCCGGAATCAATAAAATCATTGATGATGAAGGTTTGGATTTATTCATGCTTTTAATAACAGATATTGTCAACAGCAACTCTCAGGTTATCGCTTTAGGAAAGGATGCTGCTCTAGTTGAAAAGGCATATGGTGTTAAATTAGATGACAATACAGTTTTACTTGAAGGTGTTGTTTCTCGTAAAAAACAAGTAGTGCCAATTATGACTGAAAATGCTTAGGCATTCCAAAATTCATGCAATTTTGCATAAAAACTTATAAATGATAACTTGATAAATATTAATTAAGATGTATTTTTAATACGTCTCTAATCGACCCGTAACGGGTATATTAAATGAAAAAAGCATGATTATAAAAATGCTCAAGCATTAAACAAAATTAGAAACTAACACTTAATTATGCTTTTTTTATCTATTTTTAAGATATTTTTTTTAAAAGGTGTTAATATGAAAACACTTGAATGGGAAGATAATAAACTAAAACTTATTGATCAAAGAAAGCTTCCTGATGAGCTAACTTACAAATACTGTGATAATTATCAGGATGTTATTGTTGCAATTAAGAATATGACTGTCCGTGGAGCTCCAGCAATAGGTGTTTCAGCTGCTTTTGGAATGGCACTTGCAGACATTGAGGGCGTGGACTTGGATAAGGCCGCTGAAGAAATAAAGGCTGCAAGACCAACTGCCGTTAATTTATTCTGGGCGGTTGATAGGGTATTGGATAGTGATGATGTGCTCTCTGAAGCGCTTAAAATGTATGGCGAGGATATGGCAACAAATAGGGCTATCGGAAAATATGGTGCTGAAATCATCGATGATGGGGATACTGTTTTAACTCATTGTAATGCCGGAGCACTTGCATGTGTGGATTATGGAACTGCTTTAGGTGTTTTTAGAGCTGCAAGAGATGCCGGTAAAAACATTAATGTAATCTGCGATGAAACTCGTCCACGTGGACAGGGTGCAAGCTTAAGCGTATGGGAAATGCAACAGGAAAACATTCCTGTAAAATTAATCCCTGATGTGGCTTCAGGATTTTTGATGTCACAGGGAAAAATCGATAAGGTGGTTATCGGTGCAGATAGAATCGCAAAAGGTGGTGTCGTAAACAAGGTTGGTTCATTTATGGTGGCATTGGCTGCAAAACACCATGATGTTCCGTTTTATGTGGCCGCACCTTACTCAACATTTGATAATGAGATTAACATTTATGATACTGTTATTGAAGAAAGGGATGGTGATGAAGTAAGATACTATGGCGGGGCAAGAATATGTCCTGAAGGAACTGAAGTAATCAATCCTGCATTTGATATCACACCAAAAGAGTTAATAACTGGTATCATTACAGAAAAAGGAATTATTGATCCTATTTAGACAATAATTCCAAACCCTTATTTTTTAATTTTAAATCAGTGCAATTTTCCATAATGGAATCTTTTTTTCACATTTAAGGTTTTTTATTTGTCTTACTTAAATAGTATATTGCACATATATGATTTCATGTTTAATAAAAAGTTTATAATTGTTTTAAGTATGTTTTTCATAGCTGTTGGAGCAATTTCAGCTGTCAGTGCGGAAGATTTAAATATGACTGACGATGTGGCTATGGAAGAAAATTTGCAAGCAATGGAAGATACCTTTGATGAACCAAGTTTATCTAAAACCGGGAGTGAAACTATTTTAAAAGAGGAAGATGTATCTTCTTCTGAAGTAGAAGATGCAACTGTGGAGGATGCTGAAGTTTCTCTTTCAGCATCAAAACTGACAACCACTTATAGTGCAAACAAATATTTCAAAGTCAAAGTTTTAGATAGTCAAAAAAATCCGGTTAAAGATGTTAAAGTTATAATTAAAGTATATACTGGCAGTAAATATAAGGTTTATACTGTAACAAGCAAAGAAAACGGAATTGCTAGTTTAAATGTCAAATCTATTTCAAAAGGCACACATAAAGTAGTTGTAAGCATTTCAAATGATGTATACATGGCTAAATCTATTACTTCATCTATCAAAGTAAATCCTAAAGCTTTGAAAATCACTACTAAAAGTTCAAAAGTCAGCAATAGTGATTTTGCTGGGGGTTCGGTTGATATTTTTGTTAAAGATAAATCATCCAATAAACGTTTAAACGGTATTTCATTAACTTTAAAGATTTATACAGGTAAAAAATATAAAACTGTTAAATTGGTGACTGGTTATGATTCTTATGATAAAAAAAATGGTGTGGCAGGCATTTTGACCAATCAATATTCAGTCGGAACGCATAAAGTTAAAATTACGCCTACAAGCAGTAATTATAAGGGATCTGCTAAAGCAAAAATTGTCATTACAAAAGTTGCTAAGAAAAATTTCTATAATTTCCATATATACTTTACAAAGGGCAAATTTGTATTTAGTTAACTTTATTAATTTTAATTTTTAAATTTTCTTTTATGAAAAAATATATTTTTATCGTTGCTGTTATTAGCCTTCTGGCATTGACATCTGCTGTTTACAGCTTTGATTTTGATGATACTCTAATTCAGGGTTTAAATGTTACAACTGATGTTGATGGAGCTTTTAATGCTTCACAAAGTGAAAACAAAACTCTTGCAATTATCTTTGATCAGGACAGTTGTGTTTATTGTGATATGTTGAAGGATAATGTTTTAAGTAACAGTGATGTTCAAAAGGAGCTTAATGAAAATTTCATCGTACTTCTGGTTGACATTAACAAAAATCCAGATATTGCACAAAAATATGATGTATTTGGAACACCTACAATTCAGTTTTTAGACTCTAACGGAAATAATGTAATTAAAATTGAAGGATATCTTGAAAGTGATGAGTTTTTAGAAACTATTAAGGAGATTTAGATGGAAATACTTCCATTAATTTCATTTTTTACAGGGATAATTTCAATACTGTCTCCCTGCATTTTACCTATTATTCCAATATTTGTAGCTTTCAGCTTAATATCCAAATCAAAAAGTGAGATACTATCATTTGCTTTGGGTTTTGGAAGTATTTTCTTAATTATAATCATTTTAACAGGTTTTTTCACATCACTGGTTTACCGTTACCTGTTTTATTTAAGGATTTTATCTGCAATCCTCCTGCTTGTCATCGGTATTTTGATGTTGGATGATTATTCATTCGCCTTTGCCGTTAAACTGCCGAAAATTAGGGAAGGCCTGTTGGGTTCATTCTCATTGGGGTTTATAACTTCAATTTCATGGGCTCCATGTTACAGTGCATATTTGATTTCTCTTATAACATTTCTTGTAAGCTCAAACGGTAGTTTGGATGCGGTTTTTAATATATTGTTGTACTGTTTGGGATTTACTTTGACATTAGTGGCTTTAAGTTTTTTAATATCAAAAATAGATTTAGAAAAGTTAATTTCAAAAACAAAATACATTCCCAAAATTTTCGCTATTTTAATAATTATTGGGGCAATATATCTATTTTGGGAATCTTTCAAAGTACTAATCTAGTTAACTTTCCCGTCAATGGCCACATGCCACTCGTCAGGTGAAATTGATTTGACTTTACGTGTGTTGGTTATTTTCACAGTTTTTCCAGCTTCACTGCATGCATTTTCCAGACGTTTTATCCCCTGTTCATATGAATCGGAAAACTCATAATAATTGATTGTTCCGCCATCTTCAATTAAATCAGCTGCAACATCTAGGAAAGTATAGGCAAGACCCGGAAGGTTCATAATTATTCTGTCAAACTTCTTGTTAAAGGATTTCGAAACTTCCCTCACATCTCCGCAGTATGTTTTAATGGAACCTTTCAGTTTATTCAGTCCAATATTTTCATCCAGATATCTTATTGCAGATTCGTTAATGTCAACAGCTGTAATTTCAACATCTTTGTTTCGGGCGATTACAATTGGAAACGGCCCTATTCCACAAAACATGTCAAGGATTTTTTCTCCATCTCTAACACTTTCCATAACTCTTTTCCGCTCTGTTGCAAGTCTGGGTGAGAAATAGACTTCACGAACGTCCAGTTTCAATCTGGATCCGTGTTCCTTGTGGATTGTAATGGAGTCATCAACTCCCGCAAGAAATTCCAAATCACGAATGCGTATTGTTCCTTTTATTGCACTTTTTTTCATATAAATTGCTTTTCTTTTAGTAAATTCATGTGCAGCTTCACCAATTAGTTGTCTTTTATCGTATAGTTCATCCGGAATTTCTAAAATGACGATGTCTCCGATGGTATCAAAGGAAGTTTTCAGGTTTTCTATTTCTTCTTCTGTTAACTCTCCTTCAAGTAATTCTGAAAAGTTATGGGCAACCTTTTTTATTGGTTCCAAGTGCATATGCGCTATTTCATAACCTTCAACATCTTCATTTACAGGAATATATCCAAAGTCATCTTCCGCTTTAATCCTATATTCCATATTCATTAGTCCTTTTTCCATTAGATTTATACGAGTATCATTTAATTGTCTTAATGGAACTTTTACGCATTTCATAACATTTATTATGATTAAGATATTATATAATATGTATGTTTTATTTAGTTGGTTTAGGTTTATTTGATGAAAAAGATATTTCTCTAAAGGGTTTGGAATGTTTGAAAAATGTAGATAAAATTTATGCCGAATTTTTCACATCACGTTTATTTGGTTCTAGTTTTGAATCTATCGAAGCATTAATTGGAAATAAAATTGAAGTTTTAGTTAGGAATGAGGTCGAGGAAGAACATAAGTTCATTGAAGAAGCAAAAACTCAGAATGTTGCATTGGTTACTGGTGGAGATCCTTTAATTGCAACAACTCACAGTGACTTTTTGGTGCAATGTTCAAAAAAAGGAATTGAATTTGAAGTTATTCATGGGTCTTCAATTTTATCTTCAGCACCGGCTATTTCCGGTCTTCAAGGTTATAAATTCGGTAAAGTGACCACAATTCCATTTCCGGATTATAATTTTTATCCGAAATCTCCTTATGAGGCAATTGAAGAAAACTTAAAAATGGATTTGCATACTCTTGTTTTGCTGGATATTCAAGCTCACAAGGACCGTTACATGACTGTCAATCAGGGTTTGGAATATCTTATGAGCATTAAAAATGACCTTGACCGTGAAGGGCTGATTGATGAGGATACATTGGCCATGGGTATTGCACGTGTTGGTTCAAAGGATGTTTGCGTTCGTGCGGGTAAAATTGGGGAATTAATTGATTTTGATTTTGGAGGTCCTCTTCATTGCATTGTTATACCTTCTAAACTTCACATTGTGGAGGCTGAATATTTGGTTGAAATTGCTGGAGCTGACCCAAAAATTCTTGAAGATGTTTGATAAAAAAAGGGGGGAGTGTGGAAGCAGTATTTTCCGCTTCCATGAATAAGAACATATTTTAATCATTTTGGAGATTTTTAAATCATTGACTGATGTTCATATTTAGATATGAATATTACTTCATATCGTTTATTATTTATATTTTAATTATATTTAAATTTTGCTATTTTTGGTGCTATGATTAAATGAAAGTTAATGGTAATATAAAAATCGATAAAGTATGGGTAAAAATAACATATTTATAAAAAATAGTTATTATGTAAATTCATTTTTAAAAAAAGGGGGAGTTTTGGAAGTAATTTTTTAAATTACTTCCTAATGAAACATATTCTAATCATTTTGGAGATTATAAAATGGTTGAATTGTGTCATGTACGTAATATGAAATTCAATTCACATCGTATAATACTTATATTTTAATATTATATAAATCTTTTCATTTTGTTTTGTTAATTCATGTTGCGGTGTTTCCGAATAATTATAAATTTTAAAAATTCGTGTCTCAAAATTCAATTAGAATCCTTAGAAGTATTTGAATCATAAAAATTGTATTTTTCGCAACCCTTGTTAAATAAAAATGATTTAAAAATCAACAATATTGCAATAACTTATAATGGCTTGGATTACTTTGCTAAAATCAACATAAATACCACTAAAAAAGAATGGAAGCTAACATAAGAGTATTTGGGTTGTGATATTAATTCCAACCGAACTGAATGGATGGTAAATAGTTAAGGCATTAAAGAAACATTTGGTGCCGGTTATGAAAACCAAATGATGCGAAAAATCAACAGGCAATGTTCGGATGCAAAAAAGGCAGCCGAAAATAGAAAAAACCACGCCAATATCAAAATCCTAATCGGAGGTGAAAAAAATCTCATATTTCCACTATAGCGATTCTAGCATAAACCATAATCAGAGGTGCAGTATTCGTAAATTCCAAAACACCCGTAAAAATGCCTCTTCTGATGGTTATTCATATTTTGAATGTGAAAACACGACAAATGCCTAAAATGAGGTAAATTACTTGACGGTAATGTGGCAATAAATATGTTAAACCGTTGGTTTAATGGGGTAGCTTAGAGAACACCAATATGATGGGGGATTAAAAATTTTAGGAATCCTGACTTCTGCAAGTTGTAGTAGTTCAGGCAAAACACAACTACTCGGGAAGTGGAGGTTGTAGGAGATGTTGTGGAATCTGATGATGCGGACTTGGGCGATATTGATCATGGCCCCGGTGCATTCTACAGTGCACAAGAAGAAGGGCAATATGCTCTGGTGAAATCCAACTGATGGTTACAGATACAAACATCTTGGTATAATGGGTGGGAAAAGATTGACTAAGGATTGTTAGCAGATATTTTGCTTAAAATTAATTGTTTAAAGTACGGTAAAATTTGGTTTTTTTATGTAAAAAAGTTTTCATTTTACTTATTTTTTTATTTTTACATGATAATATTCATTTAATTTTACTAAAATGCTGTGAAAAAACACTACTACATTTATTAACTAGTGCGCACAATCTAATTGTATGTCTAAAAACAAACGTGTTACAATCAGTATCAATAATGACATTGACTTGGATTTTCGCAAATTGGCATCAAATAAAATGTTATTTAAATCAGGTTGGTATTCAAAAGCAATTGAAGAGGCAATGTTGTTATGGATGGAAAATGAGAATAAATAAAATTTTTTTCTCTTTTTTTCTTTTTTTAACATTAACTATTTAAATAAAACTCAACTATTTATTAATATAGAGTGGTGTTAAATAATGGAAAGTGATGAATTTAGAACTGTTCGAGTTTATACTAAAAAATACAATAGTAAAGACAAAGACGGTAATCCTGTTGAAAAGGAATCAAAACAAAAACAAGTCAGTCTTAAAAAAGAAGATCCTTTTGAAGACAATGAACTTGTTAAAGTGTTAGCGCAGAAAGAATATGAGGATTTGGTTGAAAATCAATTTTCTGATGAAAAACTCGATGAATTTGATAAGGCCCTTAAAGAGAAAGATGAAGAAATTGAAATGTTAAAGGGGCAAATTCAAACTCTTAAAGGTTCATTTTTTGATGATGTCGATTCACTTAAAGAACAGCTCACTGATAAAGAGGAACTTTTAAAGGCAAAAGATGAAATTTATGAGTTAAACAAGAAAATCACAAAAATTGATGATGAACGTGTAGCTATTTTTAAGGAACTTGATTATAAAAACAAGATGATTTTAGCATATAATGTGGAGCTAAATAAGTCTATTTTAAATGCTATTAATGTCGTTATTGATGAAGCGAGAGATAATATCAATAGGCGCAATGCTGAACTTGTTGAAAGCTTGGAAAAATCCATTGAAAAATCCAAACATGAAGTAAATGAGAAGAACAAGGCTATAGCATATGACATAAAAGCTACTGTTGAAGACATGAACGAGCAAATAAGAAATACAAGTACTCTTAAAATGGTGCTTAATAAAAGAAAAATTAATTTAAGAGTGCCTGTGGATGATTTGCTTAAACCGTTTGATTTTGACTTTGATGTTGAACAATTGCTTTCAGGACAAGCCTTGGAACTTGATGCATCTGAAATTTTAAAAGAGGTGATGCCAAAGCTCCCTGAACCATTTTCCAAATATATTGACACTCTCGAAGAGCAAGACATTGAAACCATTAGTGTTGCATCTAAAAAAGAGGAATAAGTTATGAGGACATTTAATAGTGGAAAAATCACATTTGAATATCCTGATTCATGGGAAGTGGAAAAAGCGGATATACTCTCCAATCCTGACTGTATTGCTACATTATCCAAAGGTGAAGAAAATTTGATTAATGCAGTCATGTTTCCAACTGCTACAAATTTGGATGATTATAAGATTTTTATGGAAGATGCAATCAGTGATGATGGCGGAATAATATTATCTTCTGATTTTACTGTGATTGCGGGAAGGGATGCTATTAAACTTCATGCAAATATGGACACTCCTGAAATCAACTTTGATATCCATACTTTTGTTTTCATTGAATATGGAACAATCTATATCTTTGAAATGAGAACCCTGGATGTTTCAGGTGAATCAGAACGTGAATTCAAAAACATGATAAATTCATTTAAAATAAATGAGTAAACTCAAGCAGGTAATCCATAGAGGTTCTGTCCAGTATTTTTAAAGTTGAGATGTTTTGGGGGGTTGTTCCTGAACGCTCTTCTACAAGATTTCTCAGTGACCTGTTTTTCATATGTGTATGGATTTCCTTAATGACAAATTCCATATTTTCAATATTTTTAGCTTCAAGTTCTTTTTGTGCAATGTTTTCATAAATTGGATATGTGTTTAAATCGTATGATTTTGTTGGGGTCTGAAGAACATTCATATAACTGTAATAATTTGCGGAATCTGTTAAAAATCCATCAATTCCCATATAAGTTAATATTGGCATGAATGAAATTTCCGTAAATGAAAAAATAAAATAACTTGTTTTTTTAGCTTCTTTTTTTAGAGAAACAACAAGTTCAACAAGGTCTCTTGGATTTGTTAGAAGCGCATCTCCATTAGCTATAATGAATCCGTTGTAGCCTATTTTTTCCAGTTGCTTTAAACATTCCACTCTTAAATCAATATATTTGGATCCTTGAATTACAGCAATATCGCATTCATCTACATTATTCTTTGCAAGTCTCAATGTTTCTTTAACATTAAATTCAGCAATTTCACGGTCAATATTATATGCTGAGCCTTCAGTAGGTGCAATTTTTAAGTCTTTTTTAAAAAACAATCTTGGAGTAAGTTCTCCATCGACTTTTCCAATTCTTCCGGGTCCGTCATGGGATTTAATTTCGAATTTTTTTATCATTTGATTCTTCCCTATTTTTATTAATGGTTATAATATTTAATTTTAAGGTTTATAAAAATTTTTCAAAAAGTGTAATCATTTAGGTTACACTGCCTAAAATTTTAGTAACCTTTATATATTAACTTTTAAAGAATATTAGTATGGATTTGAGGAAATTATTCCGATGATTATCCGAGGTGTGTTTTCAATGTCTATTGTAAATCGATTAAAATCTCTATTTACTGGAGAAAAAGATAAAGAAGAAAAAGACATCAGCAATGATGTATCAAACACATCTGATGATGTCCAGGTTACATCTTCACAAATTGTAAATGATGACATCGTTTCTGGTACTAAAACCACTGTTCCTAGAGATTCAGTACAAAATAAAGAACCAGAATATGATAAAAAAGATTTAACTTTTAAAAGCGACATCGAATCTTTAGAAGAAACTGCTGAAACTGAAGAAATTGTTGAAGAAGCTGAAGAAACTCCTGAAGTAGTTGAAGTTGAAGCTCCTGAAGAAGCTGAGGAATCTTCTGAAGTAGTTGAAGTTGAAGCTCCTGAAGTAGTTGAAGAAGCTTCTGTTGAAGAAGAAGCAGTTGAAGATGAAGCTGAAGAAGTTAAAGAAGATTTAAATAAAAAAGAAACAAAGAGAGATACTATGACTTTATTGACTGATAAAGAATTATTAAATGATAGTAATCGTGATCCAGATTTCACTGCAGAATTCATTGACGCTGGTATTGAAACTGTAAAACACTGTTTCCAATGCGGTACCTGTAGTGGTAGTTGCCCATCTGGAAGAAGAACTCCTTATAAAGTAAGACAAATTGTCAGAAAATGTTTATTAGGATTAAAAGAAGAAGTTATCACCGATGACGCTTTATGGATGTGTACCACTTGTTACACTTGCCAAGAAAGATGTCTCAGAAGTGTTAAAATTGTAGAAATTATCAAAAAAGCACGTA